>NZ_RZQE01000269.1:0-8138 GCF_004022955.1 Mesorhizobium sp. M7A.F.Ca.US.002.01.1.1
GGCCATATGCGCAACGCGTTTCCCGACGCGGAGATCACCTTGCTCGATCCTTCGCGGGAATCGCTCGACATCGCCAGCAAGCGCTTTCCCGGCCAGGCCGCCTTCACGCATTTCGACGGCAAGACAATTCCCTTTGCCGACGGCAGCTTCGACCTGGCCTTCGCGGCCTGCGTCTTCCACCATATCCCCGAGAACCTGCAGATCGGACTGTTCGCCGAGATCGGCAGGGTGCTGGCCTATGGCGGCAGCTTCTTCGTCTTCGAACACAATCCTTGGAACCCGCTGACCACGCACGCGGTGAGGAACTGTGCCTTCGACGAAAACGCGGTTTTGATAAATTCGCGCGAGATGCGCGGGCGCATGGCCGAGGCGGGCCTTGCCAATACGAGGATCGTCTACCGGATTTTCTTTCCTCGGATGCTTGCGAGACTGAGGCCGTTCGAGCGCTTCCTCACCAAGGTACCTGTCGGAGCCCAATATTTTGCGCATGTGGTCAAGCCTGCCGTTTGACTTCCCGAGGATGCTGCGATTTGGCGCCGTCGGTCTGTTGAACACGGCGCTGGGATACGCGGTCATTCTGGCCGGGCTTGCGCTGGGTCTGGGCGACATCCTTGCCAACGCCACGGGCTATGCCGCCGGCCTTGTCCTCGGCTTCTTCCTCAACCGCCAATGGACCTTCAGCAGAGCCGATGGCTTCCAGCCCGGGACCGCGCTGCGCTATGGGGGTGTCTTTCTGGTCGCCTACAGCATCAATCTGGCCGTCGTAATCGCCGCCCGTTCAGCAGGCATCGTCGAAAACCCGCTGGTCCACCTCGCGGGAATCTGCGTCTATTCGGTTGTTTTCTATCTTGGCTCGGCTCGCTTCGTGTTTGTGGGGCGTGGGGACGACAGCACCGACCGCACAGTTCGGGTGGCCGACAAGCCTCGGCGGCAGCCCGCCAATCCAACACCTTGAACACCCAACTGTCACCGGAACCGATTAGAGGCGGCGCAGCATGAACGACGCTCAGGCCAGTGCGGCGGCCGCGACATACAACGAGCGGAGCAGGCTGATCTTCTGCCTGCTCGCGGCCTTGGCGATGGCGGGTGCGTTGGGTGCCCAGGCAGGCGCCACCCTGCAGGATCCCGACAGCTGGTGGCAAGTGAAGGTCGGTCTGGATTTCCTGACTAACCGGACATTTCCGACCGTCGATCCCTATTCCTACACGTTTGCCGGCCAGCCCTGGATTGCCAAGGAATGGCTGGGGCAGGTCCTGCTGGCTCTTGCCTACCGGGCGGGCGGCTGGAACGGGGTCGTCACCGCGATCATCGCCTCGATCTCCCTGACGGTTTTCCTGATGGGGTGGTTTCTCAGCGCATGGCTGAAGCCGATCCTGGCGATTACACTGGCGTTCGCGGCGGTGTTCCTGATCAACCCGATCTTCACGGCGCGTCCGCATGTCTTCACCTTCCCGATCATCGTCATCTGGACAGCGGTCCTCTTCGGTGCGGCAAGGGAAGAACGGGCGCCGCCCTGGTGGCTGCTTGTGCTGGTCGTATTATGGGCGAACCTGCACGCCACCTTCACCTTGAGCTTCGTCATCGCGGCTTTCGCCGGTCTCGATCTGCTGGCGCGCACGGGCCTGTCGAAACCGTCCCTGCTGGCGAAGTGGATCGCGTTCGGCCTGCTTTGCCCGCTGGTGAGCCTGATCCACCCCTATGGCGTCCAGGCCATCCTCGCGACGCTCGCCGTGGCCTACGGCAATGAGGCGGTGTCGCTGATCATGGAATGGAAACCGTTCAATCCGCCGGACAGCCCTGTCCAGGAAGTGGCGATGCTGCTCGGACTTTTCGGGCTTCTGGTGTCCCGGTTGCGAATTGGCTGGGCCAAGGCGTTGTTCGTCGTCTTCACCCTGCATGTCTATCTCGCCCATGTGCGTTTCATGTATCTGTTCTTCCTGTTGGTCCCCTTGGTGATCGCGGTCGAAGTCGCACAGCAATATCCCTCGCTTTCAGCCACCGCATGGCTGGCCGAAAAGCGCGACGGGCTGGAGAGATTCTTAGCCAGACGGTTCTACGCCATCTGCGGCACGGCAGCCGTTCTGCTGATCGGCGCGGTCGCCGTGCTCGGCAGCGCCTATCAGGTCACGCCGAGCCCGAAGACGTCGGCCAGCGGGGCGCTGGCATTCGCCGAAAGCCATCATCTGTCCGGTAATGTGCTGAATTCCTACAATTTCGGCGGCACGCTGATTTTCCACGGGTTCAAGACCTATATCGACGGACGGACGGACCAGCTGTTCCTGGGCGGCTTCACAAAGAGCGACAACGACACCGGACGCGGAGACGGCAAGCCGCTCCTCGAAGCCCGCCTGAAGAAATACGCAATAGATTGGGCGCTGCTGTCGGCCGACGACAGCCGGATTCCCTTCTTCGACCAGTTGGGCTGGAAACGGGCCTACTCGGACGATTACGCGGTAATCTATCTGCCCGGCGCCTGATCCTGTGCGTTCCTGGCGGATTTCGCGACAGCCAATATATGCCTTGACACCCATGTTGCAGCGCAGCAAAATTGCTGCCTGAGGGTAAGCCTGTGAGATCGACGAGCCGGGATTTTCAGCACGACCGAAGGCATCGCCGCATGAGCGTGTCGGGTGCGGCCGCACGGATCATGGTGGTCGCGCGCGAGCCGGCCGGATGAACTACCGGCGCGACATCGACGGCCTGCGGGCCGTTGCGGTGCTGCCCGTCGTGCTCTTCCATTTCGGCGTGTCCGCCATTCCTGGCGGCTTCACCGGTGTCGACATCTTCTTCGTCATATCGGGCTATCTGATCAGCGGCAGCCTGCTCGATGATCTTGAGCGGGGCCAGTTCTCGATCGGCCGCTTCTACTGGCGCCGCGCCCGGCGCATCCTGCCGGCGCTGACCTTCGTCATCCTGCTCGCGAGCATTGCCGCCTGGTTCATCCTTCTGCCTTCGGATCTCCACGAATTCAGCCTTAGCGTGATCGCCGCCTCGACCTTCTGGTCGAATATCTATTTCTGGAGAACGATGAACTATTTCTCCATCGACGCAGAACTGCGGCCGCTCCTGCACACATGGTCGCTTTCGGTGGAAGAGCAGTATTATATCTTCGCGCCGATCCTGCTTTATCTGATCCACCGATACGTCTCGAAGCGCTGGCTGACGGTACTTCTGCCGATGGCCGTCGGCAGCTTTGCCCTGGCAGTCATAGCAACCTCGCTGGCACCGACGGCAGGCTTCTATCTCTTGCCGACGCGCATATGGGAGCTGGCGCTGGGCGCCATGCTGATGTTGCGGAAGCCTCCGGTCCCAGCCGGTCGGCTGGCGGTGGAACTGATCGGCCTCGCCGGCTTTGCCCTGATTGCGTTTGGCTTTGTGATGATTTCGGACAGCGATCCGTTTCCCGGCTACAATGCCCTATTCCCCTGCATCGGAACAGCACTGCTGATCTATGCTGGCCAGGATAACGCCGACAGGCCGGCACCTGTCGCCACTCGCGTGCTTCGGTTGGCGCCGCTGGTCTGGGTCGGCCTGATTTCCTATTCGCTTTACCTCGTCCATTGGCCGATCAACTCGTTCGTCCATTATCTCTCGCTGAAGACCGTCGGTGTGCCAACGATTGTCGCGATGACGGTGGCCAGTTTCGCCTTGGCGGCATTCTCCTGGAAATATGTCGAGCAGCCCTTCCGCCAGAAACGAGCCTATACCGCACCGCTGCCTATCTTCGCTTTTTCGGCGACGGCCATCGCGCTGCTGTGCGCCGGTGGTTTGGCCGGTGCACTGGGCAACGGTTTCCCGCAACGGTTCCCGGACTTCTCGACCGAACGTATCCGGGTCGGCGACTGGCGCAACGGCATCTGCTTCAACGAAAACGGGACCCGCATCGAAGACTGGAATCTCGCCGACTGCACCCGTACAACGGGCTTTGCCACCGATGTGCTGCTGTGGGGCGATTCTTTCGCTGCCCATTATGTATCGGGACTTGAGCCCAACGCCCAGAAAATCCAGGCCAATGTCATCCAATACACCTATGCCGGCTGTCCGCCCGACCTGACCTATTTTTCCTATGCTCGGCCCGCCTGCACCCGCTTCAACGAACGGGCCTTGTCGATCATTCGCGACGCAAACATCCAGGCGGTGATCCTGAGCGGCCGATGGACCGACTACCAGGCCAGGGGCTTCGCCGGCCTGCAGAAGACGATCGACCGGCTTCGCGAGATGGGGGTCAAGGTCTATACCGTCGGCCAGTCTCCGGAATTCATCGCCGACGTCCAGAAGATCGCTTTCTTGGTGAAGCGGGAGCATGCCGGAACCACATCCTGGCCTATGGCTATGGATCCGGGCATCAACGCACGGGTTCTGCCGTTCACCAAAGGGGCCGATTTCATAGATCCGCTGACGTATCTGTGCGACTCGGCCGGTTGTTCATACGCCGACGCCAAGACCAATGAATTTCTCTACTTCGACTATGGCCACTTCTCTTCCGCCGGCGCGACGCTGGCCATCTCGAAATACTGGCCAAGTTTCGCCACCAGCGACAAGGCCGCGAAGGCAAACCGGCAATTCACGGCCGCAGGCGCGCCGTGATCCGCAGCACGACGGCGTCGTGCCGAAACGGACCGCTTTGCGATTGCCCGAAGGCCAACCCTCATGCTAACGAGGGCGCACGCGGGTATGATGTAATGGTAGCTTGTCAGCTTCCCAAGCTGAACGCGAGGGTTCGATTCCCTCTACCCGCTCCAGTATTGTCGGACGACACAGAAGTCTGGACAGCGCCAGAGGAGTTTGGACCTACTTCGGTATGCCGCCATAGGGCGAACGCTGACTTGCAGCAGCCTGTGCGTCCGATCCTTGTTGCGTGACCGCCAAGCTCAGGCATCTGGTCACCGGTGTCACCGCAAGTTCATGATGCTCAGGGCGTCTGCGGTGAACGAAGTCTTGCTTGCTCAATGGCCTTTACCGGGCGTCGGGCTACGTCGAAGGTGTCGACGAACCAAACCTCGTCCGCTCCCACGGACCGTACGGTCTCGGCGAGCGGACCTGTCGCCACAGAGTCGGCATCTAGCCGCCAAAACGGATGCACAAGCACGAAAGCCTCTCGACCGCGGCCATTGGGTTTGAAGAGCACGGGTAGAGCTAGCGGACCGTGACGCTCCACCGTGCGATTGTCAGGATCCAGGCGACGAATCTCTTCCGCCGCTTCCGCCGCCAGCCGATGCCAGTCGGCGAGCTCCGGACTGTCATCCCACCGGCCGTCGAGCCCCGCGCGCCAATCCGACTGAAGCAGCCCTCGAAGGAACCCGATACCAAGGCGCCAGTCTAACAGACCATGCCAACCACGGTTATTGTACCGTTGCAAGCATCTATAGCAGGACCTCGCGCATGCCCGAGGATGATCGTCTTGGAAAAACGGGCGTACCAGCCGATCTTCCACGTTGTTAACAAGGGACTCCACTAGGCTAGCGACCATGGGCCGGCCCTCCGCGGTCGAGGCAATGCGCCGGCAAAAGCCGGCGCCGTTAACAAGGTAGTCAGCGATCTGCAACAAGGGTCGCCCGTCGCGCAGTCTTGGTTCGAGCGCCTCGAACTCCTCGGGGCCGAGATCCAATTCCAACGCCGCTCTCTGGACTAGCAATTGGGTGGCCGATATAGCGGCCGCGCGCACGCTGGTGGCGTATGGCTCACGTGTGCCGACGCGGTCGAAAGCAAGCCCCGGTGGCACATCCTCCATGAGCAGGTACAGAGAATCGGTCTTCTTGCGGGACATTAGCCGCACTGTGCTCGCCTCGAGCACCGCACCGGCCGCGTCGGTGGCGCGCTGCCACCGATTTGGATCAGCCGACTCATCGAGTAAGATGGCTTGGCCAGGCACCCGTGACACCCACGCCGCCGGACTTTCTTGAACCTTGAGGTTCTTCTGGATCACCTCGCCGACGACGAATCCCTCCGGTCCGTTCTCTCCGATCGGACCGCGGTTACGCCGTATTATGCGAGCTCCCGCTCCGGTCGCGAAAGCGAAGTTGGCGCCCGCCACTGTCGTGGTCTCTATTGCCTCGATTTCGCTAGACGTCTCTCGCCAGACGGTCTGCCCCGCCTCCTCATCTTGATCCACCGGGGTCGGCTGGAAGGAAGTCCGGAATGCTGCAGGCAGGTGGTAGAGCTCGAAGGCGTCCGGGGGAACGTCGTTCTGGCAGTCGCCGCAAGGGAGAGCTTGGAACACTCGCTGGTCGGACGTGTTCGTGGCGCTGCAAACCGGACAGGAGGCAATCCACGAGCTGTCGCTCCACCAAATCGCAGACGCCGAGGTCATTATCATGGCCCGGCCTTGGGTTCCCACTTGAATGCGGCCGAGAGCCGGAGTGAAGCCTATGACGGTGTGCTTGCGCTTATCGCGCACGAGGGATCGCCCAGGCGCAAATTCGTAAATGGCAAGGTCCATCTCTCGGTCAATCGTGTCCCAATCCGGCTCGCCAAGATCATTGGGCTCAGTACCGACGTAGAGATCTCGCACCCGTGTCGGCATGCCGTACATCGGCAGCAATCCCTGCTCGGCCAGGAAGCTCGACAGATTACTTGCCGTGGTTCCGCCGAGTTCCGCGAGCGCCGCAATCTCGTCCATCAGCCGGTCCACCGTGGCGGCTGAGAGTAGAGCCTCTTCACGGCCCGGGACTCCCCAGCCTAGCGCCCTCGCGAAGGTGCGACGCGCGTCGTCCGTAGCTCGTAGGGCGTCGGCCAGTTCGTCGCCCCAACCTGCGTGCTCGTCATAGAACGTGGGGCAGAGCATGAACTCGCCATGAACCTCGGGCCTAGCATCGTCTCCGGGCCAATTAATACTGTGGGCGTCCCGTAGCCTGGCGAATGCGGCGGTTAGCCAAACTTTCCTGAGCAGCCGAAGCGGAATGGCCAAGTGATCAGTGGTCAGGAATGGCGGCGGCGGCGCATCGCCCGTGATCGCCGCCGGATGGGCGAAGTAGTGGAGATCATGACTCCGACTCCGACAAAGCGTGGCAACTAGGGAGAAGGCTTGGCCGCGTCGACCGGCCCGCCCGACCCGCTGTTGGTAATTGAACCGCTGAGGCGGCATGTTGGCCTGGTAGACCGCCTGCAGCGTCCCGATGTCGATCCCGACCTCCATGGTGGTGGTGACAGACAGCATGTCAATCTCCTTGGCTTTGCGGTCCAAGGCGGCGTCGTAATTACCGGCTCCTTCGACGAATATACCGCGAAATCGGCGAAGGCGCTCCGCCGGCGAACGCGTCTGCCCCGTCAACTCCTCACATCTTAGCCGGAACGCGCCATAACCATCGTGCGTGCTTCGCTCAACCCTCTTTGCCAGAACATTACGCGCGCGCAGTTCCGCTACGGGCCCTTTGGGGCCGCTTGGCAACGGTTCTTGGCATCGCGTGCAGACACCGGTGCCACGGTGCAAGTGGGCGCGTGAGCAATTTTCACATTCCGTGTAGGGATGATCCGGACCGACCAGTCGAATCCGCAAGCGATCGGGCTCTATGAAGCCATTCACATGGCCGAGCGCTGACAGGCGTGAGAGCACGTCGTCCAATTCGGTGTGCGCGTGGCCCGGTACACTGGCAGCTGCGAAATCCCGAACTCGGCGAGCGCCTACTGCGTGGGCATCTGGCCAATCTTTTCGACGGTCGTTTCTCTCCACCCACTTGTTGCCCAGGACTCGATAGGCATCGGCGAACACCCGCAGGTAGGCATCCAGACGGTCGGCACCGTTTTCCTGCCGGGGGAAAAGGGTCGGGTAGCCCAGTCCAGTTTCCTCCAGAGCAAAATAGGTCTTCGCAAAAAGCACGTCGTCCACGAGCGGGCGCTGGTCACGGGCGACGGCCAAGCGGGCTTCGGCGATCGCGAGTTGGTCCCCTTGAGATATCCAGTCGACCCGCTCGGCGGTCTCTCGAAATAGTTCCTGCCATTCGAACTGCGACGACTGCTGGCCTGAGGGGACGTTGGAAGGAATTTTCGAGATCCCGATTTCGTCGGTCGGGTGCATGCCTAGGTCAACCATCCGGGAGAGCAAGGGACTTGCTTGGATGCTAGCCGGTGCCCCGGCCCGAGGAGCCGTTTCCACTACAGAGGATAGGGGAATACGGTCAGAATCGCCGCGTGCGCGGGTC
>NZ_RZQE01000026.1:0-29476 GCF_004022955.1 Mesorhizobium sp. M7A.F.Ca.US.002.01.1.1
GGCCTACCTCGATTAACGGGCGAAGGGGTGCTGAGTGACCGGTCTCTCGCTATCTGCCAGGACGGCAAAGCGCTGGAGTTCCAACCGCAAAAAGCTCGATCTCGCCAAGCTTCGCGAGGGTTCGGGCCTGACACTCCTGCGATGGCCGACGAAGTCAGCAACGCCGCTACCGCGCAACCGGCGACACAAGTGATGGTAGATCGGCGACGTGTTGAGGTCTCGCGCTGCATGGGTGAAGAGCAGCACCACAAACAGGACGACCGTTGCAGACGCAAATCCGGTACGAAAGCCATCAAGCCGAACGCCGCTGACGCAGGGATGTTCCCCCGGGAATGCGCCGCAGCCGATAAACGCCGCGAGCTTATAGCATAACGGCGGATGCACATCTTTCAGGGTTGCATTAGGGCTGCATGGCCCGCTTTTCCTCGATCTACCCGACAACGGCGAACTTCATCACGGTCGTGAAGGGTATGGGCGGATCGCAAAGCGAGTATGAAACTGTGGGGTGACGCTTTGCCCCAAAGCGGCATCACTTTCGCGGGTGAAATCAAAGAGTGGGCGCACGCGCGGTCTCTCCGAAATGTCACGCTAGCTTTTCCGGTGCTCTGCCGACGTCCACCTTCGCTCATTTCCTGTGGGGGCTTGGCCTCTGCGAGAGCTTATCTCACAGCTTCATACCGCCTCGCGATCTGAGGCCCGATAGATCCCATAGCCAACCTTCTCAAGCAGCCCCTCGTCGCACAGCGGGCTAGATAGCAGCGGAATTCCGATCTCAGTCAGCTCGCGCGTTCGCACTGCTCCCTTCTCACGCGCAAATGCGACAGTGTGGTCTCGGAGAGATGGTTAGGCCTGCCGGCCAATCGGACGCGCCCCGCGCGCTCGATGTCACGCTTGCGAAGCTTGACGGTGAGTTCTGGCGCAGTTTAGCGGGAGGTCGGCAGCTCGTAGATGCGGTTTCGGTCGGCCCAGGAGCACCACCGCCCTTCTATGCCGCGACATCGCACACTAGGATGCCGCCTGCCCTGCAAAGGAACGATTTGGGCATTGGCGCATCGTCGTCTGCGTCCGTGGGTATGGACGGATCAGTTCATGCGGAATATGGATGGGGACGTGGCCTGGTGCGGCGCTCGCATTTTCGCCGCGTCGCCAAGGCAGCTGATAAAGACTTTGGTTCAATGACGCTGCGCCGGATGGACTGGCCCTCGATTTGCCGCCGCTCTCGCAAAAGTGTCGATATCGGGGGATTTGGACATGAGCGACAACAGGCCAGACGTTACCAAGGATTGGCAAGCGACGCAGGGCCAAAAGTCTTCCGCGACGCGGCTGCGCCTTTTCGCCGTGTTCTGCTGGATCGTCGCCATTGGCGGTGAGATCGCCGGAATCTACCTGTTCTACCAGCACAAGTTCGAGCACGGCAACATGCCGCTGCTGATCGGCTTGTTGGTCGGGATCGCGGTCTTCGCAATCGCCGGCAACTTGCTGTGGAAGGCGGCCAATAGGCACGATCCGGCCCGCGCATCCGACACGGCCAGTTTCTTCTTCCAAAACCAGCTCGGAGCCCTCATCACCCTGATTGCGTTCCTCCCCCTGGTTTTGCTGATCTTGACCGACAAGAACATGGATCCGCGGACCAAGAAGGTTGCCGGCGGGGTGGGCGCAGCACTTGCCGTGCTCGCGACGTTGATCGGCGTCAGCTACCAACCGCCGTCGGTCGAGCAATACACCCAGGACATGAACGCGTGCGCCACCCAGATTAAGACAGGGCAGCCAACCACAGCCTGTTCGCCCGACGTCGCCGCCCAGGCGCAACAGATCTCCACGGACTCCGATGCGGTGACGGCCGCCACGAAGGACGCTAATCACCCCGCCGGTCAGGACGTTGTCTACTGGATCGCGCCGGAAAACGGCGCCAAAAAGTCCGCAGAGCCACATGTCTTTCACCTCTGCGCAGCCGTGAGTCCACTGAAGGACAAGACCGTGAACAGCGGCTCCGTGACCGAAGCGTACGCGCAGAACGCCATCCGCATTACGAAGCAGATCGAGATGGAACAGAAGCAGTGTGGGTTCACGGTTTCGCAATAGAACTGCCCGCGTTCTATTGCACCATCGCGGTGAGCCCTTATCTGGCCTCTATCCTTAAACGCAGTCTGCGCCTCGGGCCTAATCGTACCGGCTACCTTCAAGAAGTAGCCTGCCTGCATGCGCAGTTGCCGGCCCTCAGTCCGGATTCTGTAGCCAGAGGGGTCAAAGTCCGCTGGGGAGGGCGCGCCATCCAACGGAATTACCTTGATACGCATTGCTGACAGGCAGATTTGGGCCCGTTCCCGGACTGGTTCGGTTCGGTCCGCATTCGCGAAAAGCCAGCATTTGGCTCGCACCCCCGAGCTCGCCCGAATTGACAAAACCTGCTTTAATGGATGTGTTGCCTGACGATTGACGCGCAGGAACTTGCAAGCGGTTTAGCCGCAAACGTTCCCGTAACCTTTCTGCACGGCGGGGATGATCCTGAGAGTCTTACCTGGACGCGGCGGGTGGTCAGCGCCAAATGGCCGTTGTGGAATTTCAATGGAGCGATTTCGGCGCACAGGAGTTGAGGATCGTGATTATCAATTATAGGTAGAATCCGATGTCGCTACCTATAGCTGTTTTGGTTGTTGAAGACGAACCTCTAATCCGCATGAACATCGCCGACTCACTCCTAGGTGAAGGATTTCTGGTTTTCGAGGCCGCCAATGCCGACGAAGCCATAGCCATACTTGAGGCCAATGCCACGATCGATGTTATGTTCACCGACATCGACATGCCAGGCAGCATGGATGGCCTGAAACTTTCGGCCGCTGTTCGCAACCGATGGCCGCCGATCAAGATCGTAGCGACGTCAGGCCATCGCGTCGTGGCGGCTGCGGATCTCCCGGAAGGGAGCGCGTTCATCGGCAAGCCATACAATCACGCAGCGGTGGCAACCTGCCTGCGACAACTCCTATCGCTCTGACGCCGATGACGAGTTTTGGCCACCGAGGCCACTGAAAGATTATTGCGCAAGGCGCTCTGGCTCGACCTTCAGGGTGACAACCAACCCATCTTTTGCCCAGTCGTATTCGATCGAGCCGCGCAGATGACCAGTTACGCTGCGTTCAACCAATTTGCTGCCATATCCTGGGGCAGCCGTCGGTGCCTTGACGGCCGGCCCGCCGCTTTCTGTCCAGACGATCGAGACGGCCTCACTTTGCGCCGAACACGAGACGTCCAAAGTCCCAGTCTCGGTCGACAGAGCGCCGTATTTGAGGGAATTGGTTGCAAGTTCATGGATGACAAGCGCGAGAATGGTTGTTGAAGACTCGCCAACGCTCATCCTGGGCACCGCAACCCGAATGCGACCGCTGAAGGCGCCCAGATCATCATAAGGCGCCAGAAGTACTGTCAGAAGGTCGCCAAGAAGCGCCGAGGCTGCCTTGGTTTGGCCTGGCACTGGCCTGACCAGATCATGGGCGCGGCCCAACGCAGTTAGCCTCTGCGTCAACTCGCGCGCCATGTCGTTGGTCGTGCTCGTCGAACGCGACGTGATAGCGGTAAGGCCGGAGGCGATGGTCAACAGGTTTTTGACACGGTGGCTCATTTCGCCGGCCAGAAGCTCCCTGCCCTCCTCCGCCTGTTTCCTCCCTGTGACATCAATGAAGATGCCGAACATGAGCCGCTGAACCATGCCTTCATCGTCGCCTTGCCCCCGGGCCGAGATCCATTTGAGTTCGTCGCCGATCATGATTCGGAAATCGATCTCATAGGGGCCGACAATCGCACGCGTCGCATTGAAAGCCGCTCGCACCCGGTCGCGGTCGGCAGGATGGATGTGTGCTGACAGATCTTCAAACTTAACGTCTGTAGAACGGGGTATGCCCCAAAGGTCATACGCCCGCTCATCCATAGCCAGCGCATCGCTATCGACATTCCACGACCAAAGCGTCACACCCGCCGCTTCTATGGCCCGGATCAAATTCCTGGGCTCCCACAATAAGGGCTTCAGGTGTTCGGCAGTGGAGGTCATGGAAACTCGCAAAGGTGTCGCAAGATGACGTCTTGAAGTGTCGCGAGGCGAACGTTCCGCTCAGCTCTATTCCAGATCCGAGAAGAAGTCGCAGATCAGATCCGCAACCTTGGTCGCTTCGAAATCCGTCATGTACGCGGCGGTTTCGACGGCAGCGGTTTCGAGATCGTCCTTATCGACAGCCAAGAGGTCTAGAATTCGGGCAAATCTCACCTTGAGCTCACGCGCGCCCTCGAATTCATCGATTGTGACCTGAAGAATGCTCGGTGTAGCGCCGATCAATCGGGTTTGGATGCTGTCCGGCGACGACGCAAGGATACGTATAGCCGCAAAAAATTGTTCGCGCGCGTTGGTGTGTGTTTCGTCCATGGGGTACCTTCTTCGCTGCAGGCATACCCTGGACGCGGGGCATGAAGCGCGATGTTTAAGAGCTGAAAGATAGGACGTGCTATTTCGGGACGCTACAGCCGCGGAGGCTGGACCGCTGGATCGTCGCGGGCCCTCCACGTTGGGAGGGCAACCCTGAATACCATAGTTCTCCACAATAACCCAGCCCTCCAAAACGCGCGTGTCCCCCCGAGGCACGTGCTGGGACCACGATCGGTGATATGGCTAAATGCACAGGGGGCGACTTAATCCGAGATGGGACCAAGCGGTGTGTCAGTCGCTTTTCGACACTGGCTGTCGAACCCGAATTTGCTTTGACACGCTATGTCGTCAATAGCCCCCTCGGCGACCCTCAACCCATACTCGTTGGCGATCTCGCCTGCACCTCATGACAACTTCAGCAGCAATTTTCCGGTCATCAACCGTCGTAAGTTGGAACCAAAGTCGTATGGAGTGTTGAGGTGGGCTAGTTCAGCGGTCATGACTGGCGCGTGTTTGAGGCACGCACGCCTTTCGAAGGAATGGCCGCCGAGGGGATTTTCAATGAGATTGGTTTGGATCGCGGCGCCGGTGGCGTTGTTGATAGGGCTTTGCGTCCAGCCGGCTTTCGCCGTGTGTAACATTTCCGATGCCAAGCTCGAAGAGGCTGTTCTCAAGAGCCCGGAATTGCGTAATCCGGAAAATCGCTATCTTGTTCGTGATCTGCGAACCCTCAGAAATGCCGCGTTCCTGCTGTGGTCATACGGGCTACAGGACGATTGCGAGCGCTTGCTCGCCAATATTCGACAACTGATTGCCGCGCCATCAATGGCGAAGCTTGGGGGGAACGACGAGGACCTTGCTGATGAGCAGGTCGCCGCCGAAGAACCGCAGCAGGCTCAAGGTGGTGAAGTTCAGGGCAAACGCAACACTCCAGGAGCAGGACCTCTCATCAATCTCGACGAGCTTGAACCTGGTCTGCGTGTCGACGAGATGGTTGGCGCCGAGGTTCGCAGTTCGGATGACAAGATCGTTGGCGAAGTTCGCAACATCGTCTTAGGAACCAAGAACCGATTCGACTACGCAGTCATTGCCTCAGGCGGGTTCTTCATCGCCGGCAAAGACAGCATCATCGTCCCTCTGCGCTACATGCAGGTCAATCAGGAGCGGAACAGCTACTATCTACGCATCTCCAGTACCGATGTGAAAGCCGTTCCGTTGATGCCCGACCACGAATATCTGTGGCTCGCAGACGAAGCATGGCGAGCGAAGAACGATGCCATCTTCGAGAAGCTGGATTCTCACCCGGTCCCATTCGACCTGCAGGCAGGGCAGCAACCCACGATTAAAGTTCAGTGAGCTTTTGCGCTATCTGCACATGCGACCGGATTGACGACGGATGTTGCCATGCCCGAATACAGAAAGACCGCGGCGAGTCATAGCGGTGCAAATGGTGACCGAACTGCTTAATCGCCGCCGTGCGACGGCGGCGTCGCACTATCGAAGTGCTTTGGCTTTCGTGGGACGGCGGATCGGCTACGGACTAGTCGCTGGTTGCAGACACGAATTGCGCTGCGGAAACGAAACCTAGAGGATCACCATGCATCTGTCGAACGAGAGCATAATAGTTATACTGGTAGTGGGCCTTATTGCCGGGTGGTTGGCCGGAAAAATCGTGCGGGGCGCAGGCTTTGGTTTGATCGGGGACATCGCGATCGGGATCATCGGAGCGTTCATAGGGGACTGGCTGCTGCCCCGCGTAGGGGTCCATCTCGGAAGCGGAACGATCAGTTTGATCATCAATGCAACCGTCGGCGCCATTGTACTTCTGCTTGTCATCCGCTTGGTTGCTGGCGCGGGGCGTTTCGGAGGCGGATGGAGAGGTCGGTGGCGGTAGGCATCTCCCCCTCGGCGGGCGATCCGCCCTTGGTCAATGAGCCGCACTGAGGCAAGAAAGTGGCTGCTAGGACCGCGCGGTTTTGGCAGCGCGTTCGGCCCTTTCTGTCTCTACAATAAGTGCCGCAGCGGCTGTCGCCTGCTCGTTACGACCATCATCGTTGGACCACGGCATTTAGTGTTTCGCCTTAAGTTTCATCGCCCGCCGTGCCATTTTGTAGCGGCGCCGCGCCCTGTCTTCTTCAATCGCATCTTAGAGAGAGGTTTCCGGCGTGTTGACCGGCTCCTTGCTCGACAGATGATTGTCGTTGGCAGCTGAATTACAGGCCATCTCGGCTCTCCTAATGCGAGCCCGAACTTCGGGATGGTAGAAGAGTTCCTTCTTCGCACGCAGGAATCGCCCAAGAAATGGCCATTGGCAAATTTCAACGTGAGCGACAACAGCCTCGTTAGTTGCGGTCGATCCGTGTGCGCATCGCAAATTAACGCCGCGGCGGACAATGAGGCTCACGGATCTTCCGGCGAACATCTCCATTGGAGTGGTCACTCTCGTCGGCAGAAGAGCGTCCGAAAGGACTGTCGGCGGCTCAATCGGTGGAACGGAAAAGAAGAGAGCAGAATTCCCGTGTGCAGTTTTTGCACACAAACGGCCATAACTATCTGATTTTGTTTATGTATCTGTCCCATCCATCATGGGCGCTATGGCTATCCTAAACCTTTGATAATCTTTCATGCTTCATAACTTCGACAGGTTGGATCGCGTCGTACGGGCTCTATCACGCGCCATGATAGGCCCAAGCCGCAAATCGGCGGATGACTGGCCGGCGCCACGGCGTGGGGCGTCGAATACCTCAATCGCAGGGTAGCGTATAGGTCGACCTGGCCGGAATTGCCAACGCGTCGTCTGCTTTCGATGCCTGGGCGGAGGACGGAACCCTCCAGCTTCGTATGACGGTGTCTGCGCCAACGATGTGGCTAGGAACTGGGAAGGCCAGCCCTCGACAGCATCTCAAGGAACCGGGAATGATGATGATCCTTTACATAGCGCGGCACAAAGCCAGGGCAGACGTTGCTCAGATTGAGATGCGGAAGTTGTGACAGGCAATGGTGGATGGCCCGGGACGCTTCTTCGTTGTTTCCGGTGGCCGACGCGGTCGCGGCCCAATAAAGGGCGCCGCGAACGAAGCCAGGCTTTGTCCTGACCACTTTGCGGGCGGCTTCGAGCGCCCGCTGGTTGTCTCCGCCAGCGAAGAGCGCCACAACCAGGCCGTGGTGGCGCCAGAAGTCAATGACATCGTGCGTTCCGAGCCGGATTGCTTCGTTGGCCTCACGCACCGCTTCGTCGACCTGTCCGCGCAACGCAAAGAGCATCGAAATATCGCCGTGGCCAGTCGGGTAGCTTGGGTTGAGGCTGATCGCGTGGCGGCATTCGGCGATCGCCTCGTCGATGCGACCGCAACTTTCGAGAGCGAACGACAGAATACATCGGGCAATTTCATCGTCCGGTACCGCCCGCACTGCGGCTTCCGCAAGCTCGACCGCACGCTCGATCACCCCACGCTCCCGAGGCAGCGCACCAAACGCCACGCCCATGGATATTACGATTGAGAGCGTCCGCTTTGCACGGGCGTTGTCGGGACCTATCGAAAAGGCCTTCTCGGCGAGCTCTATCCCGACCAAAAGTGAGTCCCGAGTCATCTCAAAATATTTCATGAGGGCTTCGTTCACCAGCCTGCGCACTTCAGGGATCCCTGGCGGGCTTTTGTCTCGAACCTTCCAGTTGGTCAGTTGAAGTTCGAGGATCACGGCAAGAACAACAGACTGTGCGATCCTGTCCTGGAATTCGAGCGCGTTCTCGGAGTGGCCGTCGAACTTCTGGGCCCAGACATGGTGGCCGCCGGCGGCATCGACGAGCTGGACATTCACCCTCAACCCATTGCCGGATCTCTGGACGCTGCCGCTGAGCATATATCGCGCCCGGAGTATCCCTGGTGTCTTGGCTTCTTCGCCTGGGCCGCTCTTCTCGGACGGAAGCGCGGCGAGCACGACATAGTCGGCCACTCCGGAGAGGGCTGTCGTGATGTCCTGGACAAGGCCCTTGGCGAAAAAGTCGTCGCCTTGCTTTCCGGTCAGATTAACGAAGTCGGCAACGCTGATGGACGGACGCCCAAGGCGCTGGCTGGACGGAACACCATTTGTCGACTGCACATTTGAAGCGTCGTCGGCGGCAAGCAACAGAGATTGCCAAAGCGCCCGCGTTTCAGGGCCGGCTTCGACGCCGAACTCCTTCTTCAGCATGCTTCTGCAGGCTTCGTATGTCCTGATTGCCCTGTCGCGTTGGCCACATGCGAGCAGCAATTCCATCTTGAGCCGATAGGATTCTTCCCGTGTCGGTTCCATGGTCAGAATACGATCGGCCAGGATCAGCCCGGCATCGGGGTCGACGAGACGGGCCAGTTTTTCGAAGGACTCAAGCGCGCGGCCGAGCAGCCTGTCGCGTTCCGATGTGATCCAGTCATCGAACGCATTGCTTCCCAGATAAAGCCCGTCGAGGAAGGGCCCGGTGTAGTTCGCCAAGGCCTTCGCCAGCTCCTGGGCGGAACGGGCCGAGAGACCCGTTTCGAACTTCTCCGCGTCGACTTGAACCAGCTCTGGCCTCAGGGCGATCAACTCACCGCTGGAATGGATGAGATCCACCCCCTCTCGCGCCAGATCCTGGCGCAGGACACTGAGGGCCTGCCGAAGGCTGTTGCGCGAATGTTCAGCGTCGCTGTCGCCCCATAGGAGGTCAGCCAGCCTCTCCCGCGTCGCCGCCATGCCCGGACACCGGGCCAGATAGGCGATGATTGCCGGCCCTCGTTTCCCGGTCAGCCGAAGCGGGCCGGCCGTTTCATTTTCAATCCGGAAACCGCCGAAGAGTGAGATTCTATTTGCAGCGCCGCTGTCCTCACTTTGCATTTGCTATCCCAGCCTGACGAAATCCTAACTCAAAACTAACGCTTCGCAACAGTCGGCCTTCGCGCTCAAGCGCTGCCGTAACGGCAGGCTGTTTAGGCTTTGCTAAATTAAGGCGACCAAGTCAACGAAAGGCTTGGTTCGAGGGGGGCGCGTGTCCAGGACAAGAGCCAATTTGCTGCTGCTGTTTGCAGCCGCTTTGTGGGGCTTCGGCAATGTCTCGCAAAAGATGGTGCTTGTGCATCTCGACGCGCTGAGTGCTGTGGGTCTGCGATGCCTGATCGGCGGGCTGCTTGTGCTGCCCTTTGTCTTCATGGAGAAGCGGCTTCCGCTCGGGCCGGACTATTTTTCCAGCTTGGCCAAGGTGGGCGCGCTGTTTGCCATCTCCATCACGCTCCAGCAGCTTTGCTATCTCGGGGCCTCCGTCACCAATGCGAGCTTCCTGGTAAGCACGGCAACGGTAATGACACCGCTGGCCGCCTGGTTTCTCGTAGGCGAACGTCCGACAGCGAGTCTTACAATCGCCGCCGGATTGACCCTTGTTGGAGCCCTGCTGTTGTCGGATGGGATAGCCGGGTTCAGCAGTGGCGATCTTACCGCTGTGCTCTCGGCTGCCTGCTATGCGCTCTGGGCAGTCGAGCTGGGCCGGCACATGCAGGTGCATGCGCGGCCGTTCACCGCTGCCGCGACACAGTTCTTCGGCGCCGCAGCCTTCGCCCTGCCGCTCGGTGCAATGCAAGGCAATCTGTCGCTGGCCGCCGCATCCGCAGCCGGCCCGGAACTGGTCATCCTCGGCGTGTTCTCCACTGCGATTGCCTTCGGCATACAGACGGTTGCCCTCCGCTTTACGCCGGCCAGCCACGCCGCCGTGATCGTCAGCGCAGAAAGCGTTTTCGGGGCGCTGGGCGCGGCAATCTTTCTCGGCGAGCGGAGCTCGTCCGCGAGCGTCTTGGGTGCCGGCATCATCCTGGGTGCGATCCTGTCCGTTGCAATGTCGAACCGAGCGCTGCAGGCACGCACGTCCTTGCGAACCGCTTCGGTTCAACCCTTCGACGCGGCCCCTGCCTTTGCAACTGCGTCCGCAAATCGGGCGGGCGATCGTCATCCCAACAATTCAGGTCCAGTGGAGGAATGTGATGGCCCTTGCCGGTGATGCGAAACGTATTCCAGACCCGGCCGGACTTGTCGCGGGGGCGCAGTGATGGATGCGCGGACAATCCTTCTTCCGGTCGCACATTTGGTATCGGCGCTTCGCGCCCGCATGAAAGGACCGGGTGGCTACTACAACAGCGGCAATGCGCTCGGCCTCATTGTCGGTCTGGCGATCCAGATTGCCACCGCGCCGGTCGGCCTGCATGAAGGAAGCAGCGTCACCATGGCGGTGATCGAATATTTCGCTGGCAGCCATGGCACTGTTGCGCTGACCTTGACCACCCTGGTCTTCTTCTGGGGCGGCGAGGCCTATCACCGGGCCTGGGCAAGGCCGGATGCTCCCGATCCCGCCCTCAACCGTCTGGGCGACTTCCTGTCGGGCCTGGGTGCGATCGGGCTCGGCATTGCCCTGTTGCTGCTCGGCGATCCATTGCTTGCGGCGACCTCCGGCCTGCTGCATGCGCTGGGCAAATTCGGCAGCACCTTTCACAGGCCCGGCACGCCAATTTCGATCTGGCCGGCCGCTTGGCCCGATCCGTTCCGCAGTGCGGTGCTCGCCAGCCGGTTGCCGGCAATGCTGGCGACGACAGTGGCCCTCGCCCGCGGTTTGCCTGAGGTCTGGTGGAGCGGCTCCTTCGCGGCCCTCGCCATGCCACTGACCTTGCTCGGCTGTTATCTCTTGTGGACCAAGGCCGATCTGCTGCTCTTCGGCGTGGGCACCAAGGCCACCCGCCAGATTTCCACTAGTTGAACCCGCTTTTTGAAACGACCGGATGTCGAGATGGGGAATGACATGTTTGGCAGTGTGTATCATCAGGACGCCGGCCCCCCACCCTTTCGCGAACGGGTGCGGATGACAGGCTGGGGCAGTCTCCTGACGCCGGCCGGTTCAATCTCGAGAATGACAGGAATACTTGCAGCTTCGCTGTTTTGGGGGGTCTCTGCCCATGCCGCGAACGTTGACGTCGCCATCGTGTTCGCGGTCGACTTTTCGTCATCCATCGATCCGAAGATCGCCGATATGCAACGCGAGGGACATGCCGCGGCACTCACCTCGCCAGAGATCATCGCCGCCATCAGCCGGAATTATGTTGGTTGCATCGGCGTTGCCTATTTTGAGTGGTCGAGCCCCGGACACGCGCGCGTCGTGCTGCCGTGGACAAGCATCTGCGGACTGGAAGATGCCGAAGCGGCGGCTGCGGTGATCAGCAGGAAAGGCGATACCGGCTTCATCCGCAGAGGGCGTGGCGGAACATCCGTCTCCTCGGCTATCGACATCGGCAGTCTCCTGCTCGACCAGTTCCCGGGAAAGGCCGCAAAGAAAGTCATCGATATCTCCTCCAATGGCGAGAACAACGACGGGCTTCCCGTCCAGCCGAGCAGGTCGAACGCCATAGCCAAGGGATATACGATCAATGCCATCGCCATCCCGGCGGAGGATGAGAATCCCGACCAACCTCTGGCATCCTATTTTGCCAAATCGGTCATTGGCGGTTCCCAGGCCTTCGTCATGACGCCGAAGGGGCCAGACGACTACACCATGGCGCTTCGCCGCAAGCTCGTGACTGAAGTAAGCATGAACGACGACCGTCCGCTGTGAAAGTGTGCCATGTAGGACGAACTTTCGAGGCCCCATCCCGGAGCGCATTGCTCAACGAGAACCCGCGCCCTGCAGCGCGAGACCTTGTAGGACCGTCAGGACAACAGCCTATCGCCGCAATGCGTGCACGCTTGCCTTGCCTTCGCCGCCTACCGGCAAAGCCATGTCATCGTCGAGAAGGCGCGTGATGCGGGCAAAGCCGGTGAACGCTTTCCTTGCTTCCTCGGCCGACATCTGGCCCGACAAAGCGGCCGAGCAACAGTTCAGCGCGCACTGATAAACCGGACCGCGCCGTCCCGTTGGCCATTTCCGCAAGAACATCATGGCTTCGGCAACACTATCGATTTCTTCCGCAGGGTGTCCTTGCCCGCGCGAAATCCGCACGGGCGAAAAGAAATGCAATTGATCCATCGTTTCCTCCCGGTCGACCGCAATGCGCTCGATCGAACCCCACCAAACGCACCAACAGCCGGTTGGTTCCAGCCAAAAATGGAATTTTTTAGAAATCTGTCAGGCGAAGGCGATCACCTGTGCGGTGGTGAGTGTCGCCTACATCGTCGGAAAGTGGCAGGCGACTTTGCGACCGGGGCGGTATTCCCGCAACTGCGGCCGCTCCGATCGGCAGCGCTCCGCCGCGATCGGGCATCGGGGATGGAAACGGCAGCCGGTTGGAGGGTTCAGAGGGCTCGGTACGTCGCCGGTGAGGATGATGCGCTTGCGCGTCCCGCTGGGCGTCGTCTCCACGATAGGAACCGCCGAGATCAGCGCCTGGCTATAGGGATGGGCCGGTGCTGCAAACACCTCTTCCGCCGGCCCTTCTTCGACGATCGAGCCGAGATACATGACCGCTATGCGGGTTGAAACCTGACGTACCACCGACAGGTCGTGGGCGATGAAGATGTAAGTGAGATTGAGCTTCTCCTGCAGATCGGCAAGCAGGTTGACGATTTGCGCCTGCACCGACACGTCGAGCGCGGAGACGGGTTCGTCGAGGACCACGAGGTCCGGGTTCAATGCAATAGCCCGCGCGATGCCGACGCGCTGGCGTTGCCCGCCGGAAAATTCGTGCGGAAACCGCATGACGTGATCCGGCAGCAGGCCGACAAGGTCGAACAGTTCCGCCACGCGTCTGGTGATCTCGCTCGACGAGAGCCTGCCATGGATGCGCAGCGGCTCGGCCACCAGGTCGCCGACGCGCCGGCGCGGATTGAGCGATGCCGACGGATCCTGGAAAACCATTTGCAGGCGGCGCCGGAGCGGCCTGAGTTCGGACAGCGACTTCGAGGTGATATCGTTGCCTTCGAACAGAAGCTCGCCGTCCGATATGTCGTAGAGCCTCACCAGGCAGCGCGCCAGCGTGGACTTGCCGCATCCGGATTCGCCGACCAGGCCGACCGTCTCGCCGCGCCACACGGTCAGGGAAACATTGTCGACCGCATGAACGGTTCGCTTGCCTTCGGCGGAAAAACGGCTGCCGATGGAAAAGCGCTTGCCCAGCGAACGCGTCTCGATAATGGGGCGGTTCTTGTCGGTCATCGATCCGCTCATGCCTGTGCCACCCTGAAGCACGCCGCGGCATGAGTGCCGCTCCCGAGGTCGGGTTTGCCGGCCTCGCAGGGCTCATAGTGAACTGGGCACCGCGGACCGAACGCACAGCCCTGCGGCAATCGCAGCAATGACGGCGGCGAACCGGGAATGGCCGGCAGGCGGCGTGGTTTTTCGCCGGTCAGCGGCGGGATCGAACCGAGCAGCGCGCGCGTATAGGGGTGTCGCGGATCGGAAAACAGCTCCGCGCGACTGCCGCGCTCCACCACGCGGCCGGCATACATGACCATGACCCGGTCGGCGAGTTCGGAGACCACGCCCATGTCATGCGTGATGAAGACCACCGCCGACTTGTGCGTCGCGCGCAGCTTGCGCACCAGATCGAGAATGCCGGCCTGTACGGTGACGTCGAGCGCCGTGGTCGGTTCGTCAGCCACCAGCAACGCCGGATTGCAGGACAAAGCCATTGCGATCACCGCCCGTTGACGCATGCCGCCGGACAGTTGGTGCGGGTAGCGCGACATCGCCTCGTGCGGGTTCGGAAAATTCACCTCGGCCAGCAATTCCTCCACGCGCTCCATCGCCTTGGACTTGCTGATGTTGCGATGCGCGCGGATCTGTTCGGCGATCTGCCAGCCGATCGTGTAGACAGGTGTCAACGCGGTCATCGGATCCTGGAAGATCATCGCGATCTCGTTGCCGCGCAGCCGCCTCAGTTCGCGCGCGGGCAGTCCCACCAGTTCGCGGCCCTTGTAACGGATCGAGCCTTCGATGGTGGCGTTGGGATCGGTGATCAGACCCATGACGGCCAGCAGCGACACGGTCTTGCCGGAACCGGACTCACCGACGACGCCGAGGATCTCGCTCTCCTCGAGGTCGAAGGAAACGCCATCGATGGCCCGCACCAGGCCATCATTTGTGCGGAAGGATACTTTGAGGTCGCGCACCGACAGTATCATGATGTCCTCAGGCGCGGATCGAGAAGGATGTAGACGAAATCGACGACCGCATTGGCAACAACCACGAACATCGAAGCGTACATCACCGTTGCCATGATCATCGGCAGATCGAGATTCTGCAGCGCGTCATAAGTGAGCTTGCCGATGCCGTGCAGCCCGAACACCACCTCCGTCAGCAGGGCCGAGCCTCCGACCAGCGCACCGAAATCCAGGCCGAACAAGGTGACGAAGGCGATGAGCGACGTGCGCAAGGCATGGCGCAGCAGGATGCGGGTCTCCGACAGGCCCTTGGCCCGGGCCGTACGGATATAGTCCTCCTGCAGGGATTCGATGATCGCCGCGCGCAGCACGCGCCCATAAATGCCGATGTAGAGAATGGACAGCGTGATCCACGGAATGACCAGGGTCAGGAACCAGCCCTTTGGATCGTCGGAGAAGTTCTTGTAGCCGAGCGGCGGCACCCAGGAGAACGCCCAGCTGTCGTGGTAGCGGCTCTGGGTGATCAGGTTCATCACCTCGCCCAGCCAGTACACCGGCATCGAAATACCGAGCAGCCCTAGCGCCATCAGCAGCTTATCCAGCCAGCTGCCGCGCGTGGCGGCGGCGGCGATGCCGATGATGATGGAGACGACCACCCACAGGATCGCCGCTCCGAACACCAGCGAGAGCGTGACCGGGATCGAATCCATGACCGCCGGCACCACCTTCCAGCCACGATTGACGAAGGAGGTCAGATCGCCGGTGACGAAGATCTTCTCCATCATCGTCACATATTGCACGTAGAGCGGCCGGTCGAAGCCGAAGCTGTGGCGTACCGCCTCCAGCACTTCGGGCGATGCATTGCGGCCGGCGATGCGCGCCGCCGGATCGGAGCCCGGCGTTGCGAAGAAAATCAGGAAGACGATGACCGAGATGCCGAACATCACGAACAGCATCTGGCCGAACCGGCGCAGGATTGCGTAGATCATCAGTCGCGCCCCAGCCGAACCTTGGAGCGCGGGTCGAGCGCGTCGCGCAGACCGTCGCCGAAGACATTGAGCGCCATGACGGAAACCGCGATCGCCAGGCCCGGCACCAGCGCCACCAGTGGCCTGGTGTAGAGCAGCGCCTGTCCGTCCTGGATGATGGTGCCCCAGCTCGCGGCCGGCGGCTGCACGCCGATCGAAAGGAAGGAAAGGGCTGATTCCGTAAGCATGTTCAGCGCCATCATCAGCGGCACGAAGACGATCAGCGTCGTGGTGACGTTGGGCAGGATGTCGCGCCACAGGATGCGCCATCCCGGTACGCCCAGATTGATCGCGGCGAGCACGAATTCGCTTTTGCGCAGTGCCAGAACCTGCCCGCGTATCGGACGAGCCACATAGGGCACGTAGACGATACCGATGATGATGACAGGCAGCCACAGACTGCCGGACTCGATCTGGATCGGTCCTATCGTGATGCCATGCGCGATGGTCACGATGGAGAGCGAAATCGCCAGCAGATAAATGGGGAACGCCCACAGTATGTCGAGGAAGCGCGACAGCACCGTGTCGGTGACACCGCCGAAATAGCCGGCGATCAATCCCGCCGCCGTGCCCAGGATCAGGGTAAAGATGGTGGCTGCTCCGGAGATCAGCAGCGAGCTCAGCCCGCCATAGAGCATCCTGGCCATGACATCGCGCCCCTGGCTGTCGGCGCCGAGGAAATAATTGCCCAGCCGCCAGGTCGGGCCGAGCGGTGTGTAGCCAAGCCCGAGCCCCTCCGTCGATTGTTCCATCACCGGAACGTCGGCACCGTCGATCTGGATGACGGCGTCGAGCGTCGAGGCGAAGGGGTCCACGCCTGCCCATTTCGCATAAAGAGGCGCACTGAGGCAGGCAAGGACGATGAGGAGGAACACGGCCAGCGACGCCATGGCAGCCCTGTCCCTTGCCAGCTTCGCAAACGCGACGGCCCAGGGCCCTCGCGTCTTGCGCGGCGCGGCGACAGCTACGTTCGACACGGACGTGCCCCTCCGCGGTTCGTTACTGCACCCAGGCCATTACTGTACCCAGGATTGGGTGATCATCCAGTTGAACTGCCTGTTGAACTTGAAATTGCCAAGACGTTTGCTGACGAAATCGAGCCGCTTCGGCGTGAAGAGGCCGACCGCAGGTGCCTTGTCGGTGACTTGCCTGTCGATTTCAGCCCACATTTTATCGGCGGCTTTCTGATCGGTGACGCCGAGGTCCAATGCCTTTTGCATCTTGGCGTCGATTTCCTTGTCGCAGAAGCCGGCGATGTTGATCGAGGCGTCCGAACCTTCGCGGAAAGAGGCGCAGCTGAACAGGATGTTCAGGAAGTCCGAAGCCGCCGGATAGTCCTTGTACCACTGGGTGACGGACATCTGCACCTTGTTGTTGGTGTTCTGGATGTAGGTGAACTGGATGTTCGACGAGATCGGCTTGACGTCGGCGACATAGCCGATGCTGGTCAGCACGCTCTGCAGATAGACGCCGATGGAGCGCGAAATGGCGGTGTCCTCGACGATGATCGTCACCTTCTGGCCCTTGGTGCCGGAGTCCTCGACGAGCTGCTTTGCCTTGTCGAGGTCGGGGGCCGACCATTTGGCGCCCGGATTCTTGGTGAAGGGGCAATAGTCTTCATGGCCGGGGAAGTCCGGAGGCAGGACCTGGCAGACCGGCGAAGCCAGCACCTTGCCGCCGAACAGCTTGACCAGCGTGTTGCGATCGATCGCATAGGCAACGGCCTGGCGGGCTTTTTCGTTGTCGAAGGGTGCGAGACGGTTGTTCAGCGGCGCGTACCACCAAGCCGAAAGCGGTGAGATGTGCAACTGGTCCATGGACTTGCTGCCCAGTTCGCCCAGGCGGTCGCTCGGCAGAGCGTCGAACATCCAGTCCGCTTCGCCGTTCTGGATCGCGGTGACGGCTGCCTCTTCGGACAGGCCGAAATCATATTGGACGACATCCGGATAGCCGTCCGGCTGGGCTTCTTCGCTCCACTGCTTGAAATTGGGGTTGCGGGAAACCGTCATGCCCTTGTTCGGGTCGAAGGCGGAGATCATGTACGCGCCGGTGCTGGGAATGGGCTTGGAACCCATGTCTTCAGCGGGCGTGTCCGCCGGCAGGACCATGGCATGCGGCAAGGCAAGCTTGTAGAGCAGCTCGGCATCCGGCTTGGTGATGTTGATGGTGATGGTGCCGGCCGCTTCGTCGCCGACAACGCCGCCTTCCAGCGTGCAGCTCTTGGTGTCGGCCAGGCATTTGTCGGCCCCGACGATGCCGGCATAGAACGTGCCGGAGGTGGGTCCGGAAACCTTGAATATGCGCTGGAAAGAAGCGACGACGTCCTTTACGCCAAGATCCTGGCCGCTGGAGAACTTGATGCCCTTGCGCAGCTTGAAGGTGAAGGTCTTGCCGTCATTGCTGACCTGCGGCAGGGCCTCGGCCAGATCGGGGACGATGGTGAAGCCGTCCATGCCCTCGGCCTTGCGGAAGGCCACCAGGCCGTCATAGATCGGCTGGTACATCTGCCAGCCCTGGTCCGTGTAATTGATGTGCGGATCGAGCGTTCCGGCCGCGGAGCGGGCCAGCAGGCGGATGGTGCCGCCTCGGTGCTCCTTGAGATATTCGGCCTGTGCCGGGGCCAGCCATGTACCGGCCAGCAATGCCGCGGCTGTTGCCGCCAGAAGCAGTTTCTTCATGTCTTGATTCCCCTTTTTTCAGTTATCGTTGTGGTCCAGGAAGTCTCCCACCACCCGCATGCACGCATCTTGCTCTTCGACATGCGGCATGTGGCTGGAATGCTCGAATATCTCCCAGCGAGACCCCTTGATGCCGTCCTTGTAGGGCTGCACGGTCGCGGGCGTGGCCTCGTCGTGACGTCCGGAGATGATCAGTGTGGGAACATCGATGGCCGGCAGGCGCTCGACGATGCTCCAGTTCCTCAGCGTTCCGATGACATGGAACTCGTTTGGCCCATTCATCAGATTATAGACGGTCGGATTGCGCACGACCTGGGCGAAACTTTCCGTGACTTCGGGCGGGAAAGGCACGACCCGGCAGACATGCCGCTCGTAGAACACCATCGTCGCAGCCTGGTAAGCCGCATCGTCCGTCGTGCCGGCCTGTTCGTGTCGGGTCAGGGTCTCCTGCACATCCGCGGGCAGATCCGCACGCAGCCGGTTGGCCTCTTCGACCCACAGTTTCATGGAAGCCGGTGAGTTGGCTATGGTCAGCGATTTCAGGCCTTGCGGCCGCGTCACGGCATATTCCGCGCCCAGCATGCCGCCCCAGCTCTGGCCGAGCACGTGGAAGCCTGTCCGAATGCCGAGGTGGTCGACGAGGTTTTCAAGCTCGTCGATGAACAGCCGGGGTGTCCAGAAATCGGCGCCTTTCTCAGGCAGCAAGGTGGAATTGCCGCAGCCCAACTGGTCGTAGTGGATGACGGCGCGATCCCTTCGCGCAAGAAGCTTGTAGGCATCGACATAATTGTGGGCGACGCCCGGGCCGCCATGCAGGATCACCACAGGCGCCTTTTCGCCGCCGAGTTCGCCACTGACCCGATACCAGGTCTCGTAGGCGCCGAAAGTGGCCCGTCCTTCCATGCCGATGATCTCAGATGACATCCCAATTCCCAGTGCGATTGAAGGTACTTTTATCGTCCGCGGCGGCAGGCGCCTAACTCATGTTACGGGTGACCTGCACCCACTCTTCCAGCATCTGCACGCCAAATGCCGTGGCACCTTGCCTGCCGAGCGGCCGATCGGAGTCGGTCAGTTCCTTGCTGGCGATGTCGAGATGCACCCAGGGGCGATCTTCCGTGAAATGGCGCAGGAAGGCTGCGGCATAGGGAGCATCGCCATCTTCCATATCCTTGGCATGATGCCGCAGGTCCGCGAACGGCGATTGCAGGCCCTCGTCGTAGGCCCGATCGAGCGGCAGCCGCCAGAACCGCTCGCCGACCGTTTCTCCGGCCGCGATCATCTGTGACGCGATGGCATCGTCGGTGCTGAACAGGCCGGCGAATATCGACCCCAACCCACGCGTCACCGAATAGGTCAGCGTTGCCAGATCGACGATCACTAAAGGGTTGAAGCGCGTGGCTGCATAGTGGAGGCAGTCGGCCAGAAGCAGGCGTCCCTCCGCATCCGTGTCGAACACTTCCACTGTCTGTCCGGACGCCGTCGTGATGATGTCGCGCGGTTTGAGCGCCGTGCCGGATGGCATGTTCTCCGCGATGCCGAGAACACCGACAATGTGTACCGGGCTGCCTTGCCGGGCGAGCGCGATCAGCAGGCCGACCACAGCGGCCGCTCCGCCCATGTCGGCTTTCATGTCGAACATCTGCGCTCCGCCCTTGATGCAGAGGCCGCCCGAATCGAAGCAGACGCCCTTGCCGACGAAAGCGAGTGGTTGGGCGGGAGCACCCTTGCCCCGGTAGCGCAGGACAGCGACCCGCGGCGGGCGCGCCGAGCCCGATCCGACAGCAAGAAGCGCGTTCATGCCGAGCTCCTTCAGTTGCGCGGCATCAAGCATTTCGATGTCGATGCCGGCTTCACGCAGGGGCTCAAGATGATCGTGGAAATTGTCGGGATGGAGGTGGTTCGGCGGCAGGTTGACCAGGGTGCGTGCATATTCGACGCCGTCGGCGATGGCATTGATCCGCGCCAGCGCCGCTGTCAGATCCGGGCCGCGAGCCCCTACCAGTTTCACCCGCAAGGTTCTATCCGCTCCCGCCCCTTGCCGCCGGTTGCGCATATCGAAACGATAGCGGCGCAGCCGCATGCCAAGCGCGACACGCGCCAGGATTTCGGCGCCGGGCAGGTCAACGCCGGCGATCGGGTCCAGGACCAGGGTGGGCGCGCATTCCCCCTTGCCCTCGAGATGCGCGGCAAGCAGACCGCCGGCGCGCGCCAGTGACAGGGTGGTTACGGCTTCAGCTTTGCCCAGGGCCAGGACGACCACGCGCTTGGTCGATACGGACTGCGGGGCAATAAGATCGATGCAGGTGCCGGATTCGGCCAAGGCGGCCGGGTCGGAGCAGGCGCGCGAGAGAATCCCGCCCATCTCGGCATCCAGGGTGGACGCCCGCGGGCCGAAGCCTGTTTGGGCAGTTTGCAAGATCACGACGACGGAGGCGGCGGAAATCTCGTCCGCGGTCTCGAAAACCGGCGCTGGCGATTGAGGCATAGGCTGGCGCTCTCTTCAATTGCGGCAATACCAGCCGGGTAGCGAGCAACGCTTCGCTCACTCCGGTGGAGACTGGTCAAGCCGGTCTCCGCCGTTCGTGGTATAATGCCGGTCCCCAAATAGTCGCTTTCTTGAGACGACTTAATTGCTCTTGTCGTCTGGGTATCCCCTAACAGGGCAGGCGATCAAACGCGAATTCCGCCCATGTCGATTGACAAAAACTCAACTCACAATTCATGATCGGCCAATGGCCCTTCCCTCACTCAATGGCATGCGCGCTTTCGAGGCCGCCGCTCGCCTCGGCAGCGTCAAGGACGCGGCGGAAGAACTGCATCTGACACCCTCGGCTGTCAGCCGGCACATCCGCGCGCTTGAACGAAATCTTGGCCAAGACCTGTTCGAACGCGGTTTTCGCCAGATAACGCCAACCATAAGGGGCTCCTACTATGCGCGCAGCCTCTCGGAGGCATTCGAAGCGATCTGGCGCGCCACCGATGACGTCAGCCTCTCCGAGGGGTCGCGCCACGGCAAGATCCAACGTGTCCGGGTCTTGTGCGTGCCCACCGTTCTGAACCTTTGGCTGGCGGACCGGTTGCCGAACTTTCGCCGGTTGCATCCGTCGGTGGATCTGGAGATCTCCACTTCAGGCAAGCGCGCCAACTTCGATTTGGCCATTGTCGACGAGTTCGTCTACAAGGCCGGCCCGGCTCTGACGCTGCTGATCCCGCTGCTTTTGACGCCGGTCTGTGCGCCTTCGCTTCTGGAGGGGCCTGTGCCGCTGCGATCGCCGGCCGATCTGGTCAATCATCATCTGATCCATGAATGCGAAACCATGAGATGGAAGCGTTGGCTGGAGCAGGAAGGCGTTCTGGAAACGACGCCAAAATCCAGCACAACATTGGATGATTGCACCCTGATCATGCGCGAAGCGATCAATGGCGCCGGAATAGCGCTTGCGGACACGATGATGGCGCAAGATTTTCTGCAGCAAGGCAAGCTGGTCGCGCCGTTCCGTGCCCGCCACACCTATCCGGCCGGCATTTACCTGCATCAGCGTCGCAGCATCGGCAACAAGCCAGGCACCGGTCTGTTTCAGGATTGGCTGCTCGCCGAGGTCGCGGACCACAAGCAGGTGATGGCAATCGCTTAGATGCCCCCAACCGAAGATGTCGGGAGCCACCGCTTCAGATTGGAATCCCCGCGTCGAACCTCGACTCATCCGTGGTTCAGCGATGACCCACCATCGCCGTGCATCGATAATCGCAGTTCTCATTGAATATCTTTAAGGCCAAAGCCGGCAAATAGGTTGCTTGTCGGTTCCCCTGCGGCAGGCTTAACCTGCACGCGGCCAACGCGTGAGGGCGCGTGCTGCAAAAGGGGAACATTGCCATGACGATACAGGGTGCTTCACCTGATCTGTACAACGAGGATCTGGCTCCGGCCAAAGTTCGAAACTGGGGACCATTCTCGATCTTCAACGTCTGGACGTCGGACGTCCACAGCCTTTGGGGCTACTATCTTGCCGCCAGTCTGTTCCTGTTCTGCGGCGGCTTCGTCAATTTCATCATCGCCATAGGCATCGGCTCGCTGATCATCTACGCGCTGATGAACATGGTCGGCTATGCCGGCGTGAAGACGGGCGTGCCCTACCCCGTGCTTGCCCGCGCCTCTTTCGGCATCTGGGGCGCCAACATACCGGCGCTGGTGCGCGCCGTCGTCGCCTGCTTCTGGTACGGCGCGCAGACTGCCGCCGCCTCGGGCGCGATCGTGGCGCTGCTGATCCGCACGCAATGGTTCGCCGATTTCAACGCCAGCACGCACTTCCTCGGTCATACCGGCCTGGAGGTGATCTGCTTCGTGGTCATCTGGGGGCTGCAATTGCTGATCATCCAGAACGGCATGGAAACGGTCCGCCGCTTCCAGGATTGGGCCGGCCCCGCGGTGTGGGTGATGATGCTGATCCTGGCGATCTATCTCTGTGTCAAATCCGGGAGATTTGCCTTCACCAGCGACATCCCCATGGACGTGCTGCTGGACAAGACGAAGGATGCGGGCGTGCCCGGCACGCCTGGCTCCTGGACCTCGCTGTTTGCGGTGGCCGCGATCTGGGTCACCTATTTCTCGGCGCTCTATCTCAATTTCTGCGATTTCGCCCGTTACGCGCCTGACAAGGCATCGCTGCGCAAGGGCAACATCTGGGGCCTGCCGATCAACCTGATCCTGTTTTCTCTGGTGGCCGGCGTCACCACCATTGCCGCCTTTGACGTCTATGGCGAGGTGCTGCTGCATCCCGACCAGATCTCGGCGAAATTCGACAGCTGGTTCCTGGCGGCGCTCGCAGCCCTGACCTTTGCGGTAGCAACGCTTGGCATCAACGTCGTGGCGAACTTCGTCTCGCCGGCCTTCGACTTCTCCAATGTCTTTCCCAGGCAGATCGACTTCAAGAAGGGCGGCTATATCGCGGCCGTGATCGCCCTGCTGCTCTATCCCTTCGCGCCATGGGAAGGCAGTGCGGCTTCCTTCGTCAACATCATCGGCGCGACGATGGGGCCGATCTTCGGGGTGATGATGGTCGACTACTACCTGATCCGGAAGGGTGAGGTCGACGTCGAGGCGCTTTATCGCGAAGATGGCGAATTCCGCTTCCAGGGCGGCTGGCACGTCAACGCCTTCATCGCCGCGGGCATCGGCGCCATCTTCTCGTCGATCCTGCCCAACTTCACCAACTGGCTGCCGTCCTGGTGGGGTGTCTATGGCTGGTTCTTCGGCGTGGCGATCGCCGGCATCATCTACTACGTGCTGCGCACCGCCGCTTTGGGCGCCGGCGCCAGGACCGCGAAGGCCTGACAAGGTGAATTTTGGGGCGGCGAGAGCCGCCCCAAAACCTACCCGAGCATCTCGGCCAATCTGCGCACCGTGTTCCAGTTGCGCGACGTGCCCGTGCCCATGCGCTTGTGATTCATCGCCGCAAGCAGCCGCGAGCTTGGCCTCTCGCGCGAAAAGACGACCCAGATGTCGCCGCCGACCGAAGTCACTTTTTCATCCACGCCGGCATAGGCCTGGAGCCCCGTCACGGCCTCCACGGGCGCAGGCTTGCGCATCACCCGTACAGCCACCTGATCGCCTGCTTTGGCCGAATCGGCCGGGAACGGATTGCCGGCGGCAAGCTTCAGCCAGTCCTCGGCACCACGCACGATGATGTCGACATGGCGGCCGAAGGTTTTTTCGAAGGCTGCCTCCAGCCGCTGTTCAAGGTCGGCAATATCAGTTGCCGGCGCCTCGAAGACCAGATTTCCGGTCGCCACCAGGGTGCGCGGGTTCTTCAGCCCGAGATCTTCCGCCATGGCCTTGAGGTCGGCCATGACGACCCGGCGGCCCTCGCCCAGAATGATGCTGTAAAGCAGCGCGACATAGGTCTGCATGGCCGACCGGCTACACCAGCCGGCTCTGCTCCACCGCCGCCTCGATGAAACTGGCGAACAGCGGATGCGGGTCGAGCGGCCGGCTTTTCAGTTCCGGGTGATACTGCACGCCGATGAACCAGGGATGGTCGGGATACTCGACTGTTTCCGGCAGCACGCCGTCGGGCGACATGCCGGCAAACACCAGGCCGCAATCCTCAAGCCGCTCCTTGTAGTCGACATTGACCTCGTAGCGGTGGCGATGGCGCTCGGAAATCTGCGTGTCGCCATAGATTTCGGCGATCTTGGAACCCTTGGCGAGCTCGGCCTGATAGGCGCCGAGCCGCATCGTGCCGCCGAGGTCGCCGGTTTCGCGGCGCTTCTCCAGCATGTTGCCTTTCAGCCATTCGGTCATCAGGCCGACGACCGGCTCCTCGGTCGGACCAAACTCGGTCGAAGACGCATGCTCGACGCCGGCCAGCGACCGCGCCGCCTCGATGCAGGCCATCTGCATGCCGAAGCAGATGCCGAAATACGGCACTTTTCGCTCACGCGCGAACTTCGCCGCCAGGATTTTGCCTTCCGAGCCGCGCTCCCCAAAGCCGCCGGGAACCAGGATGCCATGCACCTTTTCCAGCCACGGCGTCGGATCCTCCTTTTCGAAGATCTCCGATTCGATCCAGTCGAGCTTGACCTTGACGTGATTGGCCAGGCCGCCATGCGACAGCGCCTCGATCAGCGATTTGTAGGCGTCCTTGAGGCCGGTATATTTGCCGACAACGGCGATGGTCACCTCGCCTTCCGGATTGTGGATGCGGTTGGACACCGCCTGCCACGGCTCCATGCGCGGCTTCGGCGCCGGATCGATGCCGAAGGCGGCCAGGACTTCCGAATCGAGCCCTTCCTTGTGATAGGCCATCGGCACGTCGTAGATATGCGGCACGTCGAGCGCCTGGATCACGGCACTTTCGCGCACATTGCAGAACAGCGACAGTTTTCTGCGCTCTTCCTTGGGGATAGCGCGGTCGGCGCGGACCAGCAGGATGTCGGGCGCGATGCCGATGCCGCGCAGTTCCTTGACCGAATGCTGAGTCGGCTTGGTCTTCAGCTCACCGGCCGTCGGGATATAGGGCATCAGCGTCAGATGCACGTAGACGGCATTGTTGCGCGGCAAGTCGTTGCCGAGCTGGCGTATAGCCTCCAGGAACGGCATCGCCTCGATGTCGCCGACCGTGCCGCCGATCTCGCACAGCACGAAATCATAGTCGTCATTGCCGTTGAGGACGAAATTCTTGATCTCGTCGGTGACGTGGGGGATGACCTGCACGGTGGCGCCGAGATAGTCGCCGCGCCGCTCGCGCTCGATGATGTTCTTGTAGATGCGGCCGGTGGTGATGTTGTCCTGCTGGTTGGCGGAGCGGCCTGTGAAGCGCTCGTAATGGCCAAGATCAAGATCGGTTTCCGCACCATCGTCGGTGACGAAAACCTCGCCATGCTGGTACGGCGACATCGTCCCCGGATCGACATTGAGATAGGGATCGAGTTTTTTGATGCGTGCGCGATAGCCTCGCGCCTGCAGGAGAGCCCCAAGGGCCGCTGCGGCAATGCCTTTTCCAAGTGAGGAAACCACGCCGCCTGTGATGAATACATATCGCGCCATGGGAGTCATCGCTTAACGCGGCCGGATTGATTCCGCCAGAGAAAAAACCACCGCGAAGGTTTTTTCCCAAGAAGGCGCTCGGATCGTGAACAGGGCAAAACAAAAGGGCCGGCTGAGCCGGCCCTTTCGGCAGGATGACGAAAACGTCAGATGATGACGACCTTGGTGCCAACCCTGACGCGGCTGTAGAGGTCCATGACGTGCTCGTTGATCATGCGGAAGCAGCCATTAGAGGCGCTGGTTCCGATCGACTGCGGCGCGATGGTGCCGTGGATGCGCAGATGCGTGTCCTTCTTGCCGTCATAGAGATAGATGGCGCGGGCGCCGAGCGGATTCTGGCCACCGCCAGGCATGCCGTCCTTATACTGGCCGTAATGCTTCGGCTCGCGCTTCTGCATGTCCAGCGTCGGGATCCAGCGCGGCCATTCCTGCTTGTCGCCGACCGCGACCGTGCCCTTGAACTGCAGGCCCTCGCGACCGACCGCAATGGCGTAGCGCCGCGCGGTGGAAGATGATTCGACGAGGTAAAGGCGCCGCGCGCTGGTGTCGATGACGATGGTGCCGGCATCGTAACCAGTGAATTCCACGTCCTGCGGCACGAATTCCGGCTTCACCTTGAACTGCTTCTTGGCCTCCCTCTTGGCGAGAGCCTGATCGAGAGCCCGCGTCTCGGGAAGATAGCTTATCGAGGAGCCGGACGACGTCCCGCCGAAAAGGCCGGCGAACAGGCCGCCGCCGCTCGGCTTCTTCTGGCCGATGACTTCGCTGCGCAGTTCGCCATTGTTGCCGGTCAGGGCGACGTTCATGGCCTCCGCCGGAAGCGGCTCGGCCGACTGGATCGGCGCTATCGGTTCGATAGGCTCGATGATCTTGGCAGCCTGCTTCCTGGCCGGCTTGGCATCGGCCACCTCGGTTGCCGGCGCGCTCTTGCCCTTCTTGGCAAGGAACGCCTGCCGTTCCGCGTCGGCCTTGGCCTTTGCCGCCTCGCGCATTGCCAGCTTCCTGGCTTCGAGCGCCTTGGCTTTGGCGGCTTCCTTGTCGGCAACGATCTTGGCCTCGATCTTCTTGATCTGGGCGAGGTCGTCGGGCGTCGGGTTTTTCTTCTTCTTGAGAAGCTTCAGTTGCGACGCATCACTCTTGACGGCGATGTTGATGGCAGAAGTTGTTTCAGCCGAAGGCTGTGCGGCCATATTGGCCGGAACGCCTGCGAAAGCGGGGGAACTCAAGCCGAGTGCGGCGCAAAGTCCCAGGAAAATGAAGCTGCGAAGCTGCATGGCGAAGATCCGATCGTTCTATGCTTGTTGCCACGGCGTCGCCCAGCGCCCCCCAAGGGCGCCGGAAATGCCGCGTGCAATCTATAGTCGAATAAGCGCGGCCGCCTCAAGCGTGGGGCCATGCCTCACCCCGTCGAATCTTCGTGATCTCGCTGCATTTGCCGCGACTGTGTTCAAACGACCACAGATCGCCGTTCAGGCACCGAGGACTACTGGTTTGGAACCTGCGGGGTCGCCGGTGCGGCGGGAGCCGTGCCGTTGGTCGCCGGCGGCGTCGAGCCGGCGGCAGGCGCAGTGGCCGGGGCAGTCGCAGGAGCCGAAGCATCGTTGCCGGAAGGCGGCGTCGGCGTGGTGGTGCCCGCGGGCGCCGGAGTTGTGGTTCCAGGCAACTGGTTGAGCACGCCTTTGCCGGCGCCGTCCGAGGTCGCCGGCACGCGGTCCAGGATATCGATCGGCTTTTCGCCGTAGCGGGCGACGATCGACAGGGTCAAGGAGGTGGCGAAGAAGGCAGCCGCCAGGATCGCCGTCGCACGCGTCAGCGCATTGGCCGCACCACGCGCGGTCATGAAGCCGGACCCGCCACCGATGCCGAGGCCACCGCCTTCGGAACGCTGCAGCAGCACCACGCCGACAAGGGCGAGCACGACCATGAGATGGATGACGATCAGTACGGTTTCCATAGTTTATCCTGGCAAGGCCTTGCCCGGCCGCGGACACGACCGGTGAATTGGAGGCGGCTCAATACAATGCTTTGACGGCATTTCCAAGCCCGTGGCCGGAATATGGGAAGCAACCCGTCCTTTGCAACGATTTCGTGCACCGGAAGCCCTGTCCGGCGGGGAAAATGTCTTCAAGCAATATTGCGATAGGCCTCGGCGATGCCGAGAAAGTCCGCCGCTTTCAGGCTGGCGCCGCCAACCAGCGCGCCGTCGACATTCCTGACGCCGAGCAGTTCGACCGCGTTGGAGGGCTTGACCGAGCCGCCATAGAGAATGCGCACCTTCGCCGCGACGCCGCCGAGCTTTTCCGACAGCTTTTCGCGGATATGTGCGTGTGCCGCAGCGACGTCGGCCGCCGTCGGCGTCAGGCCGGTGCCGATCGCCCATACCGGCTCATAGGCAATGATGGTGTTGGACGGGGTGGCGCTTGGCGGGACCGAGCCCTCGACCTGCCGCGACAGCACGTCCAGCGTGGCGCCCGCTTCACGCTGCTCATGCGTTTCGCCGACGCAAATGATGGCAACAAGCCCGGCACGCCATGCGGCGGATGCCTTGGCCTGGACAGTGGCGTCATCCTCGCCGCGTTGCTCGCGGCATTCGGAATGGCCGACGATGACATGGCTCGCACCGGCATCCCTGAGCATTTCCGCCGAGATGCAGCCGGTGTAGGCTCCGCTCTCCTTGGTGTGGCAATCTTCGCCGCCGGCATGCACCGGCGTGCGCGACAGGATCTCGGCGGCGTGGGCAAGCAGGGTTGCGGGAACGCAAACCAGCGCTTCGGTCTCCGCGTCAAGCCCACTCATGAAGCCGTTGCCGATCATCCTGAGCTCGTTGAGGGAGGCGCTGGTGCCGTTCATTTTCCAGTTGCCGGCGACGAGCGGGCGAATTCCTGGCGTCATGGGTTTGCTTCTCCGGATGATATCGGGGCTCTGGCCCTCACTACCAAAATCAGGCCACAAAGCAATCGACAGTGGGCCGGAAGGGCGCTATTGCGCTTGTTTCAGACTCGGCGCATGCGAAAATGCGCATAAATCGGAAGTAAAAATGCTTGGTATATTGAGAAGCGCGGCAGGCACCTGGGTCGCGAAGGGGCTGTTGGTGCTGCTGGTGCTCAGCTTTTTGGTCTGGGGCGTTTCCGGACGGCTGATGGGCGGTTTGGCCGGCCATGATTCGGTGATAACCGCTGGCGGCACCAAAGTGTCGATCAACGAATACCGTCTCGCCTATGATCGCCAGCTCGCCGTCATGTCGCAGCAGTTCGGCCAACGTCTCAGCCACGAACAGGCAAAGGCGCTCGGTGTCGACAACCAGGTGCTGGCGCAGCTCGTCTCGGGTGCCGTTCTCGATGAACAGGCCCGCAAGCTGGGCCTCGGACTTTCCAAGGACCGGCTGGCCGAGCTGACACGCGAAGACCCGGCCTTCAAAGGCCCGGGCGGCCAGTTCGATCGCAGAACGTTCGAATATATGCTGCAGCAGATTGGCATGCGACCCGAGGACTATTTGAAGAACCGTGCTCAGGTGGCGGTGCGCCAGCAGATTGTCGAGGCGGTCTCGGACGGCCTCAAGGCTCCGGACACTTTCTTCAAGGCAGTTGCGCTCTATCGCGGCGAAGACCGCACCATCGACTATTTGACGCTGCCCAAGGCACTGGTGGAGCCGATCGCGGCGCCATCCGATAACGTGCTTTCGGCCTATTTCGAAGCCAACAAGAAGACATATGCGGCACCCGAATAC
>NZ_RZQE01000270.1:0-8112 GCF_004022955.1 Mesorhizobium sp. M7A.F.Ca.US.002.01.1.1
GTTGAGGTTGAAGCCGACCGGCAGGTTGAGGCAGAGGCCCTGGTCGCGGCGGCTCTCCGGCGCCAGCGCCATGCCGAGCTTGATCGCGTCATGTTCGGAATTGACCTGTACCTCCTTGCCTTCCCAGAGGATCTGGCCGGCGGATTTGCGGTGGCGGCCGTAGAGCGTGGTGACGAACTCGCTGCGTCCGGCGCCGATCAGCCCATAGAGTCCGACGATCTCGCCGGCGCGGACCGTCATCGAGACATTTTCGAAGCCCTTGCCGGACAGGTTTTTCGCCTCGATGATGGCGGCGCCCGGCGTGAAATGCTCCTTGTGATAGACCTGCTCGATCGAGCGGTTGATCATCATCTTGACCAGTTCGGCATCGTTGGTCTCTGCGATGTTGCGGGTGCCGACCAGCGTGCCGTCGCGCAGCACGGATACCCGGTCGGCGAGTTCGAACACTTCCTCCATGCGGTGGCTGATGTAGATGATCGTCACGCCTTCGCCCTTCAGACGGCGGATCAGCGTGAAGAGCTGGTCGGCCTCCTTGCGGGTGAGGTAGGCGGTCGGCTCGTCGAAGATCAGGAATTTGGTGCCGCGCACGGTGGCGCGGGCGGCGGCTATCAGCTGCTGCTGGCCGATGGTCAGGTCGCCGAGCGTGACATGCGCCGGCAGGTCGAAGCCGAGGTCGTCGATGATCGTCTGCGCCTGCCTGACCATGGCGCGCTGCTGCAGGATGCCGAAGCGCGAATTCTCCTCGCCGAGGAACATGTTGGCGGCGACCGTCAGGTGACGGCACAGCACGACTTCCTGGTGCACGGCATTGATGCCGAGCGCCATCGCCTCGTGCGGCGTCGCCAGGGCGGCCGGCTGGCCCTCCCAGACAATCTCTCCGGAGGTGCGCGGCATGACGCCGGTCAGAAGCTTGATGAGCGTGGATTTGCCGGCGCCGTTTTCGCCGACGATGGCGTGGATCTCACCGGACTTGAAGGCGAGGTCGACCGGTTTCAGCGCGTGGGTGCCGGGATAGCGCTTCTCCAGCCCACGCAATTCGAGGATAGTCCGCCCCTGTTCCAGAACGGGTGCGGGATGCAGTTCCTGCGCCGTCGAAATCATGACAATCCTCCCAGATTGGCCTCCCTGATTGGCTTCCCAGGCTGGCCTCACGATTGGCACGCGGCGAGGCAGGGATATGCCTCGAAAACAGCCTGGCTCAGGCGTGCGGATTGCCAAGCCGTTCGTGCGGCAGTTTGTGTCTCCGGGGCGAGGTGCCCCGGAGACGATTGCGGATGCGACGGCTCAGAGCTTCGGATTGAGCAGCGCGTCGATCTTGGGGTCTTTCATGTTGTCCTTGGTCACCAGATTGGCGCCGGTGTCGACATTGGCTTCGACCTTTTCGCCCTTGGAGGCGGCGAGCGCGGTCTTGATGCCGTCATAGCCCATCCGGTACGGATCCTGGACGACGAGGGCGGAAATGACGCCGTCGTTGAGGAACTTGATCAGCTTCTCGTCGCTGTCGAAACCGACCAGCGCCAGCTTGCCGCCTAGGTTGTTTTCCGCGACGGCCTGGCCGACGCCCTGCGCCATGATCAGGTTGGAAGCGAAGATGCCTTTGAGGTTCGGGTTGGCGGTGATCAGGTCGGTGGCGATGTTGAGGCCGGTGGTGGCCTGGCCGTCGGCATATTTGTCGGCAACCAGCTTGAGGCCCGGATATTTGGCGGCCAGCTGTTCGGTGAAGCCCTGCTTGCGCTGTTCGAGCGAGCCGGCGCCCGGTGCGTTGGTGATCAGGGCGACGTCGCCCTCGATCTTGCCGCCGTTGGCGGCGCCGATGGCGGCGGCGAGGCCGTCGGCAGCGACGCGGCCGGCCTGCACATTGTCAGTGGTCAGGAACGAGGTGAAGGCCTTGGAGTCGGCACCGGAGTCGATGCCGATGACCTTCACCTTGGCAGCGGCTTCATCGATCGGCTTGCCGAGCGCCTTGAACTCGGTCGGCGCAATGACGATGGCCGCCGGGTTGCTGGCAACGGCGTTCTCGAGGATCGAGACCTGGCCGTTGACGTCGGTTTCAGCCTGGGCGCCGAGTTCCGGCACGTTGACGCCGAGATCCTTGCCGGCCTTGCGGGCGCCGGCCAGAACGATCTGCCAGTAGAAGGACGTGGTGTCCTTGACGATGATCGGAATGGTGACGTCCGCCGCCGAAACCGGCGCCGAATGCATGACGCCGGCGAGCATTGAAGCTGCTGCCAGCGTCATGACGGCGCGGCGGTTGAGAATGCTGGTCACGAATTTCATGAGGTTTCCTCCCTAAGTCGCCCGGTGAACGATACGGAAGCTCCGTCCGGATAGGCGCGGTCCCAAACAGAACTTTATCAATAAAAAACAGTTGCCCTGTTTTGATAGTGCATCGAACAGATCGATGCAAGCGGTGTTTGACCAGTCGTTGCGAGGTCTGGCAGAGGCAGATCCCCCGCCCTGTTCTCCCATTGGCGCCGTCACGCTTCCGTTCCGTTCTGGGAACGTATGGAATATTAATTCCACCAATTCGTCAATATGGAATATCCATTCCTCCATGTGCCGCAAGAACATGAAGTTTCACGCCAGCTCCTGCACCAGGGTGTAGGGACGATATTTGGCGTATTCCGTTTCCGGTACGTCGATGTCGAGCAGCTCGAGGTTGCGCGTCAGATTTGCCAGCTTGGCGGTGCCGGTCAGTACGGTGGCGACGGCAGCTTCATGCAAGGGGAATTGGAACGCTGCGGCGGCGAGCGGATAGCCACCCTCGGCGGCGATCCTCTCCATTGCGCCGACGCGGTCGAGCACGTCATGGCTGGCGGGGCGGTAGTCGAAATGTGCGCCTTGCACCGGGCCGGTCGCCAGGATGCCGGAGTTGAACACGCCGCCAATGACCAAGGAGGTCTGCTGTGCCCCGCATAGCGGCAGCAACTCCGCTTCGGCACTGCGGTCGAGCAGGGAATAGCGGCTGGCAAGCAGGATGCAGTCGAGCGGCGCCCGGCGCATGACGTCCAGGCAGATCTGCACCTCGTTGACGCCAAGCCCATAGGCGGAAATGACGCCAGTCCGTTTCAGCTCTTCGAGTGCCTTGAGGCCGCCATCCATCAGGTCGCGAAAATGCAGCTTGGTCTTCTCGATACCATGGGTGTAGGCGCCGATGTCGTGGACAAACAGGATGTCTATCCTGTTTAGGCCAAGCCGCGCATAGCTGAACTCGACCGACCGCATAATGCCGTCATAGGAATAGTCGTAGTCGAGCGCGAAGGGCAGCGGATCGACATAGGAGTGATCGGGAACCTGATCGTCCGGCACCGGGCGAAACAGCCGGCCGACCTTGGTCGACAGCACATAGGAATCGCGCGGCTTGTAACGCAGGAAGTCGCCGAAGCGGCGCTCCGACAGTCCGAAACCGTAGAAGGGTGCGGTGTCGAAATAGCGCAGGCCGGCATCCCAGGCGCCCTGCAGCGTCTCCATCGCCGCTTCGCGCGAACAGGCGCGGTAAAGGCCGCCAAGTGCGGCGCCGCCGAAGCTCACTTCGGTGACCTCCAGAGCTGTCCGACCGATACGGCGTTTTTCCATGCAAAACCTCCCCGTTGCCCGCCGCTGACCGGCGCGCAGTCTACTTTATATCAGTAAAATCTAAAGTGTTGCGCCCAGATGCCAGGGCACGAACTCGTTGTCGCCGTAGCCGAAGTCCTCGCTCTTGGTCTTGCGGCCGGAAGCCGTTTCGACGATCAGTTCGAAAATCTCGCGGCCCATGCCGGCGATGGTCTTTTCACCCGAGGCGATGACGCCGCAATTGACGTCCATGTCCTCTTCCATCTGGTGGTACATGGTCGAGTTGGTGGCGACCTTGATCGACGGCGTCGGACGGCAGCCGAAGCAGGAGCCGCGGCCGGTGGTGAAGACGATGACGTTGGCGCCGCCCGCCACCTGGCCGGTCGCCGAAACCGGGTCGTAGCCAGGCGTATCCATGAACACGAGGCCACTGCCGGTGACTTTTTCGGCGTAGCCGAAGACGCCGTTGAGCGGCGTCTGGCCGCCCTTGGCGACCGCACCGAGGGACTTCTCCAGGATGGTGGTGAGGCCGCCGCGCTTGTTGCCGGGCGAGGGATTGTTGTCGATCGAGGCGCCATGCTTGGCGACGTGGTCCTCCCACCACTTCACGAAGCCGTCGAGCTTCTGCGCGATCTCCGGCGTTGCCGCGCGGTAGGCAAGCAGATGCTCGGCGCCGTAGATTTCCGTGGTCTCGGAGAGAATGCCGATACCGCCGACGCCGGCCAGGATGTCGACAGCCGCGCCCAGCGCCGGATTGGCCGTGATGCCCGACATGCCGTCGGAGCCGCCGCATTGCAGGCCGACGACGATCTCGCTGACCGGGATCGGCTCACGCTTCAACTGGCCGACTTCCTCGGCGATCTCGGCCAGCACGCCCATCGCTTTTTCCACCGATTTGCGCGACCCGCCGGCGTCCTGGATGTTGAAATGGCGCTTGCCGGCAGCGACGCCCTTCTGGCCGTAGAGGGTGAGCTGGTTGACCTCGCAGCCGAGGCCGACCATCAGCACGCCGCCGAAATTCGGGTGGCGGGCATAGCCGGCAAGCGTGCGGTGCAGCACCATCATGCCGTCGCCGGTGCCGCTCATGCCGCAGCCCTGGCCGTGCACGATCGGCACGAAGCCGTCGATGCCGGGGTATTTCGGCAACAGCGTGCGGTTGGCGGTATCGGCGATGGAATGGCAGACGGTGGCCGAGCAATTGACGCTGGCGACGATGCCGATGAAGTTGCGCGTGCCGGCGCGGCCATCGGCGCGGCGATAGCCCATGAAGGTGCGGGCGCGGTCGGCCTCCGTCGCGTGCTCGGCCTCGCTCGGCGGCACGACCGGCAAGCGGCCGGATTCGAAAACCAGATTGTGCGAATGCACGTGCTCGCCGGCTGCGATGTCCTGTGTCGCGCGACCGATCGCCTGGGCGTATTTCACGACGGCCTCTCCGGCGGCGATCGGCTTGATCGCCACCTTGTGGCCGGGCTCGATCAGCGCACTGGCGACGGCACCGCCCGGCAGCGCGGTGCCGATCTCGATGCGGCCGTTCGCGACGGCGACATTGTCGGCGGGGGACAGAAGAATGCAGTTGGAGGCGTTCACGGGCGGTTTCCTGGGTGATCCTGGGTTGCGCGGGGCGGATTGACACGCGCCTGTTTAGAGATATTGTCTTTTATCGTGAAAAAACAGTTTTGCGTCAATTGTTTTTTCGTGGGGAGTTCCGCATGTCTCCGGGTTGTTCCGGGAAGCAATTTCGCTTCTCAGAGCCATGCGAACGTCATATTGCGCTTCAAACCGTCCGCTGCAAGCGACGGCGTGCAACGGGTCAGGGATGTCGAAGAGCAACAACGTCTACAAGGATGCCTACAACCGCTGCCTGCGGCTGCTCGACGAAACGCGCAGCCTGCCTTCGGAGCCGGAACTGGGCACCTTGCTTGGCGTCAGCCGGACCACGGTGCGCACCATTCTCGCGCGCATGGAAGAGACCGGGCTGATCGCCTGGAACAAGCGCGCCAAGACGGTGCTGCGCGAACCGCTTCCCGATGATTTCTTCCCCGAGGAAGAGACAGACACGCTGGCCGAGATCATCGAACGGTCGTTCATGCGTCGGCTGCTCGCCGGCGGCGCCGAAGCCGGCATGCAGATCAACGAACTCGAACTGGCGCGCGAGATCGGCGTTGGCACCACCAGCGTGCGCGAGTTCCTGATCCGCTTCTCCCGCTTCGGCCTGATCGAGAAACGTCGCAACAGTCATTGGGTGCTGAAGGGCTTTACGCGCGCCTTCGCGCTGGAGCTGACCGAAATCCGCGAGATGTTCGAACTGCGCTCGGCGGCCGCCTTTGCCGCTTTACCGCAGGACAGCGCAGTCTGGACCGATCTCGACCGCCTGGAAGACGAGCATCGCCAGCTGGCAAACGACATTGCCGCCCGCTTCACCGAGTTCTCCGAACTCGACGAGCGCTTCCACCGGCTGATCCACCGGGCATCGCGCAATCGCTTCATCGTCGATTTCTACGATGTCATCGCCATGATCTTCCACTACCATTACCAGTGGAACAAGGCGCAGGAACGCGAGCGCAACGAAGTCGCGATCGGTGAGCATCTGGTCTACATAGAAGCGCTGAAATCACGCGATCTCGGCAAGGTCGACGCCGCTTGCCGCAAGCATTTGAAGTCGGCGCGCCAGACATTGCTGACCTCGATCCCGGAGAGCCGGTCGCTGCAAAAACACTGAGCCGCATCGCGGCTCGGAGCCTTGTTTCATGCATGTCGTTGTCCCAAAACCGCTATACACTTCTGGGCGACATGCCTTGGGCCTGCCGCGTTGCCGCCGCGGCGATTTGGCGATTTTCCACCCGCCGGCCCCGTGCTAGATATGGTTGGTTGCTGCGAAGAGGCAGGGCTTTGGGCGTATCGAGGAGACGATGGAGCATGCCGGTCGCGCTTGTCGCGGCCTATCTGCTGTTGCTCCAGTCGACGCTTGGTGCATTCGCCTTCGGCGCCGGTCCCAATGCATCGCAACTCGACGCTTTCGGCAACGTCATCTGTACCCATGAAGGCGCAACCCAGCTTCCGGGCGGCAACCAGCCGCCGTCCCATCTGCCGGCATGCTGCGTGCTCGGCTGCAGCATGGTTTCGGCGGCCTTTGCGCCGCCGCCCAATGCCGGTCTGGCGCCGGGCAGCCTTTCCTTTGAAACGGTCGCCTTTGTCTTCCCGGCGGCCATCCATCTCGACTTTGCGCGTGAGCGCTCGCCGTCGAACCCGCGCGCGCCGCCGCTGACGGCCTGAGCCTGTTTGCCCGGCGGAACCTTTCGTGGGCGTACCCATCCAAAGATCTAACTGCTCGCGACCGGCAACGGCGCGACCTTCACTTCATGGAGCAACCATGTCCTATTTTTTCCCTGACGCCGCGCGTCCTGAGCCGGGCAGCATTCTACGCGGCATCGAAGAGCGTGTCGGCATTGCCGTGCTGGCTCTTGCGCTGCTGTTCACAGGCGCCCAGTCCGTCCTCGCGCATGAGTTCAAGGTTGGCGATCTTGAGATCGGCCACCCCTGGTCGCGCGCCACGCCGGCCGGCGCCAAAGTGGCCGGCGGTTATTTCACCATCACCAACAAGGGCAGTGCGCCGGACCGGCTGGTGTCGATTTCCTCCGATGTCTCCGAAAAGGCCGAGCTGCATGAGATGGGCGTCAAGGACGGCGTCATGACCATGCGGCCGGTTGCCGGCGGCCTGGAAATTCCGGCGGGCGGCAAGGTAGCCCTTGCACCTGGCGGCTATCATTTGATGTTCATGGGCCTGAAGCGGCAACCCAAACAGGGCGAAAAGTTCTCCGCCACCCTGACCTTCGAAAAGGCCGGCGCCGTCAGCGTCGATTTCGCCGTCGAAGGCATGGGCGGCGGCGCCGTGGACGATCACGCCAATTGACCGCGCCAGCTCGACAAATCTTGAAAATCCGAGGGACCATCATGAACAAATATCTTTTGTCGGCCGGCGCACTTCTCGCGCTCGGAACCAGCGCCGCCTTCGCGCATATCACGTTCGAAACCCAGGAGGCGGCGGTCGGCTCGACCTACAAGGCCGTTTTGCGCGTGCCGCATGGCTGCGACGGCAAGGCGACGACCGCCGTGCGCGTGCAAATTCCGGAAGGGGTGATCGCGATCAAGCCGATGCCGAAGCCCGGCTGGACGCTGCAGACCAAGAAGGGCAAGTACGAGAAATCCTACCAGCTCTACGGTCAGGCGGTGACCGATGGGGTCAAGGAGGTCGACTGGAGCGGCGGCAACCTGCCCGATGAATTCTATGACGAGTTCGTTTTCCGCGCGACGCTGACGGCGGATCTCCCCGTCGGCCAAAAACTCTATTTCCCGGTCGTGCAGGAATGCGACGGTGCAGCCGATCGCTGGATCGAGATTCCAGCGGCAGGGCAGGATGAAGACGCACTGGAAAGCCCGGCACCCGGCATCAAGCTGCTGCCGAAGAAATGATCTCCCAGGCGGCGCGCTCTTTCGAGTGCGCCGCTCTTTTTCGTGGCGGTGACATGAGCACGACCCCCCCCCCGCAAACGGCTTGCA
>NZ_RZQE01000271.1:0-8065 GCF_004022955.1 Mesorhizobium sp. M7A.F.Ca.US.002.01.1.1
CCCCAGCACCGGATCCATGTATCGTGCATTGAGATACAGCAGGCCGGTCTCGGGATCGAAGCGTTCGCCGATGTAGTTCTTCTGCGTCTGGAAGCCGGTGTTGAGGCTTTCGCCATAGGTGGCGTAGCTGTTGCTTTCGACGGTGTTGCCCGACATGTCGGTGACCATGCGCACCGAGGCGAGGTGTTCGCGGTGCAGGAAGTATTTGGTCGTGCCGACGACCTTGATGTCGGGATGCGGATAGCGGGTGTAGATTTCTCCACCCGGTATCGCCGGATTGATCTCGACATTGGCGTCGGGATAAAGCGTCGTGGCGAAGCTCGATGATTTTTTCGCTCGCGCCCCGTCCGGTCCATAGGCGAGATTGACGGTGCTGGAGGCGCGCGTGACCGTTTTCAGCCGGTTGGCCTCGTCCCAGACCAGCGTGCGGCTGCCGTCGGAGGTCAGATTGCCATTGGCGTCATAGGCCATCGCATTGGCGCCGACCGTGATAGGCGCATGCGGACGAGCAGCGTTCGCCGAGGGATAGACATAAGTGCCGGCCACACGCGTGCGCGAAATCATGTTGTCGTTGGCGGCATAGACGAAGGTTTCGTCCAGCGTGTTGTCGCCGAGATTGTCGGCAGAGATCAGCCGGTCGGCATTGTCATAGACATAGTGCCAGCTGTTCGGACCCGTGGCCGAGGTTCCAGCGATGTCGGTAATTCGGCCGAGGCTGTCACGGGTAAACTGGCGATCCATTACTGTCCCGGCGCCGAGCGTGGTGGTTATCCGCGTCAGCCAGCGCCGCGTCGGCGAGTAGGTGAAGGACGTTTTTACGCCATTGGCGTAGGTGATCTCCTTGGTCTGGCCATCAGCCTCGTAGATCGTCGAGGTGATGAAGCCGGGCGCCGAATAGAGCTTTTTGCCGGCGGTGTATTGCAAGTGCGCTATCGGCGTGCCGAAGTCGAGCTGCACTGGAAAGTACTGGTTGCGAAGCGTTTGGCCGGAGCCGTCGTGAACGTTGAACGTAGTATGGGTGATCCCCGCGATCGTGGCATCCTGACGGGCGATTTTGCCGAGACCGTCATAATTGTAGAGCTGGACGGCGGCGGCGTTTTCCGAGCGGGTCACTTGGCCGATGTTGTAATAGCCTGACGCCGCCTGGTCATAGGTGTTTTGGGTCAGCGTCACCGGGCTGCCGCCAGGCGCGGTTGCCGTCTTCAGGGTCAGCCGGTCCATCTGGTCGTAGGCGAGCGTGGTGACCGTGCCCCTGGCGTCGGTCTGGCTGACCAGCCGGTTGGCGGTGTCATAGACATAGGTCCAGGTGCCCAGATCGGCGTCCGACGCCGACAGCCGATTGCCGAGCATGTCGTAAGTGTAGGTCCAGGTCGAACCGCCAGGATCGGTGACGCCGATCAGCCGACCGAGCAGATCGTAGCTGCGGCTCTCCGGCAGATTGAGGCCACCGACGTCGCGAATGATGCCGGCAATGTCACCGCGTGTCGTCGATGGAGTTCTGGTCAAATGCCCGAGCTCATCGGTCAGCGTCACCCCGTAAAGTCGGGGGGTGGGTGTGCCGGTTGCGGTCGCGATGTCGTGCAGATAGCTGCGCTGGCTGGCATCCGGATTGATCGTCTTTGTCAACCGGTCGGCCCAGTCGTAGCTGTTGGTGGTCCACTGTGCCGTCTCACCGACGAACCTCGGGAAGGCGGTACGCAGCACATTGCCGCGAAGATCGTAGTCGGTCTCGGCAATGCGTCTTGCACTGGCCGCCGTCTCTCCGGGGGTTTCCACGCGATAGACCCGGCCAAGCCCGTCATAGAAGGAGCGGGTAAAATCCTCGCCGGCGCCCCCACTCGCGCCATTGGGCAGCGGGGTGTACTTGACCAGCGCCTGTGTCGCCGGATTGCCCTCGTTCTCGAAGCGCGTCTTGGCATAGGCGCCGGTGACGCTCTGAGAGACCTGATAGGGCCGGCAGAAGGCGTCATAGGTAAAGGTTTTGACGAGACCATTCGGGTCTGTCTTCGTTGCCGGCAGGCCGCACACGGCATTGTAGGTGGCGGTCGAAACAAAGCGCGCGTCGGCGACCTGTCCGCGGGAGGACGCGCTCCTTTCAAGACGATCGGAATAGCGCGTGAGAAGTGATCAGGCCAGCAAATGCGCCAGCAGCGCCCTTAGTTGGGCCGGCTTCAGCGGCTTGCGCATCAGTTCGATGCCGCCGGAGCGGGCGGCCTTGGCGACGGCTTCCGAACTGTCGGCGGTGACGATCAGCGCCGGCACGGCGCGGCCGAGATAGTCGCGGACTTCGGCGATGGTCGTGGTGCCGAGATCGCCGCCGTCGAGATGCTGGTCGGCAATGACGATGTCGGGCACCCAGTCGGTGTCGCCAAGCATGTCTAGCGCATCGTCGGTCGAGGTCGCGGCCCGCACCAGGCATTGCCAGCGTTCGAGGAGGAAGGTCATGGCCTGCAGCACTTCGATATCGTTCTCGACCAGCAGCACCTTGGTGCCGAACAGGCCATAGCCGCGCGGCCGTTCCATATCGGCAACGCTGGCGATGGCATCGGCTGGCGCACCGATGCCGACGGGTACATCGATGTGGAAGATCGTGCCGCGTCCGACCTTCGACGAGAATGTCACGGGATGGCCGAGCGCGCTGGCCATGCGGCGCACGATGGCGAGCCCGAGCCCGAGACCGCCACCGTCCAGTTCGGCATTGGCCGGCGAGGTGCCGCGGTGGAACTCCTCGAACACCGCCTCGCGCTGGTCGTCGGGAATGCCGCAGCCCGTGTCGGCGACGTCGATGCGGATGGTGTCGCCGCGATGCCTGGTGCCGACAAGCACGCCGCCCGAGCGTGTATAGCCCAGCGCGTTGGAGAGAATGTTCTGCAGGATACGGCGCAGCAGCGTGCGGTCGGAGCGGACCACGGCATGGACCGGCCGGAATTTCAGCGACAGGCCTTTCATCTCCGCCACCGGCAGGAAATCCGAGCGGAGCGACGAGAACAGCGCCTCCAGGCTGACGTCGCTTATGTCGGGCTGCACCACGCCGGCATCGAGCTTGGAGATGTCGAGCAGGGTTCGCAGCAGGTCCTCCATCGTCTCCAGCGAGCGCTCGACCTGCCGCACCAGTTTCTTGCCCTCGTCGCTGGTCTGAACTTCGGCGAGCGCCGAAACCGAAAGGTGGGCGGCATTCAGCGGCTGCAGCACGTCGTGACTGGCAGCGGCGAGGAAACGGGTTTTTGACAGGTTCGCAAGTTCGGCGTTTTCCTTGGCGGCACTGAGGTCAATGTTCGACTGCTCCAGCCGCCGCAAGGTCGAGTGAAGTTCCTCGGTACGTGTACGCACCCGGTTTTCCAGCGAGATCGTGGTCTGGAACAGCGAAAAGGCGTTGCCTTGCTGGTCCATCGAGCGCTCGACGCGGCTGACCAGTGCCGCGTTGATCTTCTTCAGCTTTTCAAGATCGTTTATGTCCCTCAGCGGCATCTTGTTGCGCCGTCCTATTCCGCCGCCTGGCGCTCGCCGAAGGCGATGCCGGTGAAAGTCTGGTTCAGATGCATCGACCGGTACTGTTCGCCATAGGTGCCGAAGCCGATGACATTGTTGACCCGGTAGAGTTCCGAGATCTCGCGAAACACCTGCCGATTGCGTGCGTCCAGCCGGCGCAGCACGCAGTCGAAGCCGAGGATCATGTCGATGCCGCCAAGCCTCTCCTCGACGTCGCGCAGGGCGGCGCGCGTCGATTCCACCATGTCCTTGGGCTGAGCGATCGACAGCACGACGCCATCGTCTATGGCGCAGAAGAACGACAGCGAGCCGTCGGCATGCATCTTCTGGATCGACCGGCAATAATATTGTCCGCCCACCTTCACCACCACGGGATGCGAGGCGAAGCTCAGTGGCGTCAGCATCTGCGCGACGATACCGACGGACGCGGCGTATTCCTGCGCCGCATTGGTGGCGTTGAACTCGCGCACGATGCGGTGATCTGGATCGGAAGCCGTCACCACCAGTTTCTCATCGGTGGGAACGAAATTGTCGGTCTTGAAGACATGGAAGGGAATTTCGGTCGATATCAGCACGATGATGGCGCTGTCGGAGGTGACCTTGCCGTTCGAGATCAGGCGCGTCGTCTCGAATTTCAGATCGTCGCCGGCGGAGCCGCCAAGCAGCGGAATGTCATCGAGACCCCAGTGGATGGCTGAACTCACCGCTTCTTCGGCATAGGAGAGCCCGTCGATGAAGCAGAGCGCGAAAGTGCCTTTGGTCCGATCGCAACCGAGGCGCGCGCGCAGCGATCGCCGCAGGGTCTCGACCTCGCCGGTGATCCTGTCCATACCCGACGAGGACAGATTTTCGACCATCACGCTGACGGCGGTAAACGCGGTGGACGGAAGCAGCATGGCCAGCACATGACCATCCTCGAGACCTTGCGGCGTGATCTCGCCGGCAGTCGAGCAGCCGGCGTGGTGGAGCGCCGGCGCGTGGGTCATGAGCGCCTGGGAAAGGGCGCTGGCTTCGACCAGGCTCTGGGAAAAGAACAGCAGGGCAAAGCCCGCGTCGATGGCGGCTGCTTCCAGTGCGATCGCCCTGGCGAACGCCTCCATGTCGGGCTCGTCCGTGGTGAGCGCCGACAGGCCGCATGCATAGCGCGTCTGTGAATTGGCCAGCGATGTTCTCCGCATTTCCTCCGACGCTTTTTTGTGCGCGGCTGTTTTAAATGCTTCTGGCGCGCGGGCGTCGACCGACATTGTTGCCTTCAATCGGCGGTTTGGCAATGGGGCCACCGGCACCGCATGTTTGGGCGCGGCCATGACCGAAAGTACAATGTGCCGCGTTTGCGACGTGCTGTTTTTTGTCCGATGTGCGGTGTACCAATAACGCATGGCCGATGCGCCAACGCCGCGTTGGCAACGTGATGACCAAGGTTGATACCCAGGGAGGGACCATGTCGGACGTTTCGTTGATGGTGAACGGAAAGCGGGTCAGCGGTGCTGCCGAGGACCGAACACTTCTGGTTCACTTCCTGCGGGAAAATCTCGGCCTTACCGGCACGCATGTCGGTTGCGACACCTCGCAATGCGGTGCCTGCGTCGTCCACGTCGACGGCAAGGCGGTCAAATCCTGTACGATGCTCGCGGTGCAGGCCTCCGGCTCGACCGTGTTGACGATCGAGGGCCTGGCAAATGGCGCCGACCTGCATCCGGTGCAGGCCGCCTTCAAGGAACATCACGGGCTGCAGTGCGGCTTCTGCACGCCGGGCATGATCATGACGGCGACCGACATGATCGGCCGCCACCCCGAAGGGCTCGACGAGGCGACGGTGCGTGCCGAGCTCGACGGCAACATCTGCCGCTGCACCGGCTACCACAACATCGTCAAGGCGATCCTCGCCGCATCGACGACGATGAAGGGGTCGAAGGGTAAGGCGAAACAAGCGGCTTGAACGAGGCAGTAGGGCAATAAGGCAGTAGGGCAGTAGGGAATCGGAGCCAATTTTTCCCTACTGCCGTACTGCCCTACTCACCTACTCCCCTACAATCTCGGGAGGAATTTCTGATGGGCATTGAAGGTGTTGGCGCTCGGGTCGCGCGCAAGGAAGACAAACGATTCATCACGGGCGCCGGCCGCTATGTCGACGACATGGTGGTTCCCGGCATGAAGCACGCCGCCTTCGTGCGCAGTCCGCACGCGCATGCGCAGATCAAGAAGATCGATGTGAAGAAGGCCCAAGGCATGCCCGGCGTCATCGGCGTGCTGACCGGCAAGGAACTCAAGGCCGATGGCATCGGCAATCTCATCTGCGGCTGGATGATCCACTCCAAGGACGGCTCGCCGATGAAGATGGGGGCATGGTCGCCACTCGCCTTCGACCGGGTCCGTTATGTCGGTGACGCCGTCGTCATTGTCGTCGCCGAGACCAAGGGGCAAGCGCGTGACGCCGCCGAGGCGGTCGAGATCACCTACAAGGAGTTGAAGGCCGTCGTCGACGCCTCCAAGGCGATGGACAAGGGTGCGCCGCAGATCCACCCCGAAGCGGACAACAATCTGATCTTCGACTGGGACATCGGCAATGCCGACGACACGGAAGCGGCCTTCGGGAAGGCAGCCCATGTGGTCAAGATGGACATCATCAACAACCGGCTGGTGCCTAACGCCATGGAGCCGCGCGCCGCACTTGGCCATTACGACAAGGCCGAGGATCACTACACCTGCTGGACGACCTCGCAGAACCCGCATGTGGCGCGGCTGGTGATGAGCGCCTTCTACAATGTCGCGCCGGAAAACAAGCTGCGCGTGATTGCGCCCGATGTCGGCGGCGGTTTCGGCTCGAAGATCTACATCTATCCCGAAGAGATCGTCTGCCTGTGGGCGTCGAAGAAGACCGGGGTGCCGGTCAAATGGGTGGCTGACCGGACCGAGAGTTTTCTGACCGACGCGCATGGCCGCGACCATCACACCCATGCTGAAATGGCCTTCGACAAGGACCACAGGATCCTCGGCCTGAAGGTCGAAACCCAGGCCAATCTCGGCGCCTATATGTCGCTGTTTTCGTCGGCGACGCCGACCTACCTCTATGCGACGCTGCTGTCGGGCCAGTACAATATCCCGGCCATCCATGCCAATGTGAAGGCGATCTATACCAACACCGCGCCCGTCGATGCGTATCGCGGGGCAGGGCGGCCGGAAGCGACCTTCGTCATGGAGCGCATGATGGAGACGGCGGCCCGCCAGTTCGGCGTCTCGCCGGCCGAGCTGCGGCGCAAGAACTTCGTCACAGCGTTTCCGCATCAGACGCCGGTCATCATGTGCTATGACGCCGGCGACTATGCCGCTTCGCTCGATGCGGCAATGAAGGCGTCGGATTATGCCGGCTTTGCCAAGCGCAAGGCCGCCGCCGCCAAGAAGGGGCTGCTGCGCGGCATTGGCATGAGCTGCTACATCGAAGCCTGCGGCATCGCGCCGTCTGCTGCCGTCGGCTCGCTCGGCGCCGGTGTCGGCCTTTGGGAATCAGCGGAAGTGCGCGTCAACGCGGTCGGCACGATCGAGGTGCTGACTGGCTCGCACAGCCACGGCCAGGGCCATGAGACGACCTTCGCGCAACTGGTCAACGAGCGCTTCGGCGTGCCGCTCGATTCGGTCTCGATCGTGCATGGCGACACCGACAAGGTGCAGATGGGCATGGGCACCTATGGCTCGCGCTCGGGTGCAGTCGGCATGTCGGCCATCGTCAAGGCCCTCGACAAGGTCGAGGCCAAGGCCAAGAAGATCGCGGCACACCTGCTCGAAGCCGACGAAGGCGACATCGTCATCGAGAATGGCGCGCTGAAGGTCGCCGGCACCGACAAGAACGTGCCGTGGTTCCAGATGGCGCTGGCCGCCTACACTGCCCACAACCTGCCGGGCGGCATGGAGCCCGGGCTGAAGGAGACGGCGTTCTACGATCCGTCGAATTTCACCTTCCCGGCGGGCTGCTATATCTGCGAGGTCGAGGTCGACCCGGAAACCGGCGTCACCGAGATCGTCCAGTTCGTCGCTGCCGACGATTTCGGCAACATCATCAACCCGATGATCGTCGAGGGCCAGGTGCATGGCGGGCTGGCGCAAGGCATCGGCCAGGCGCTGCTCGAAGGCGCCCATTATGACAATAGCGGCCAGCTTTTGACCGCGAGCTACATGGACTACACCATGCCGCGCGCCGGCGATCTGCCGTCGTTCAAGGTCTCGACCTCGAACACGCCATGCCCGGGCAATCCGTTGGGGATCAAGGGCTGCGGCGAGGCCGGCGCCATCGGCTCGCCGCCGGCGGTGATCAACGCCCTCACCGACGCCATCGGCAGCAACGATCTTGCCATGCCGGCTTCGCCGTCCACCGTCTGGGCCGCGATCCGCGCGACGAAACACTGAAAGCGAATAGCGAATAGGGAGTAGCGAATAGGGAAGAGAAGGCGGTGCGACTGGATAGATCCTATTCGCTATTCGCTACTCCCTATTCGCCCATTCACCCAAGGGAGAATTCCATGTACGCAGTCAACTATCACCGCGCCGCCTCGGTCGCCGATGCTGCCAAGCTGGTCAAGAC
>NZ_RZQE01000272.1:0-8061 GCF_004022955.1 Mesorhizobium sp. M7A.F.Ca.US.002.01.1.1
CTGGTATCCGCGCGGCACTGAAATGCGCAACGAACGGCAGCTGTCGATCGTGGCAGCGGATGAACTCGCCATCGTCGCCGAGCGCATGGGCCTGGCCGAGATCAAGCCGGAATGGATCGGCGCCAATCTGGTGATGGAAGGGGTGCCGAACCTCTCCATGCTGCCGGCCGGCACGCTGCTGTTCTTCAAGGGCGGCGTCACCATCAAGGTCGACGCACAGAACGGCCCGTGCCGCATCGCCGGCCGGTCGATCGCCGAAAACGCCGGAATGGCCGACGTCGAAGCCGGCGCGCTGCTGTTCCCGAAAGCGGCGAAGCGGCTGCGCGGCATTGTCGCCTGGGTAGAGAAGCCAGGCACGGTTAGGGCAGGCGAAGAGATATCGCTGCGCGTGCCGGAGCAGTGGATTTATCAAGCCTGAGGGCCGGCTACGCCGCCCATGGAGCGGCGCAGCAAAAGCGCTGGACTTCAGCCCTTGCGGTTCTTCTTCACGCCTTGCGCCATGATGGAAACGTCGTCCCACTTCTCCCAGGTGGCAATGCGGTTGGCGTATTCCTGCTTGATCATCGGCAGGCCGCCATCGCCGAAGAATACCCGCAGCGGCGGCTCGGCGGCGTCGACAATGGCCAGCATGGCCGGCCCGGTGGCGTCTGGATCGCCGGCGACCGAATTGGCGCGGCGCTCGGCCATCTTGGCACGGGCGGGCGCATAGGCCTCGATCGGTTGGGACACCTTGGCCGACGGCCCGGCCCAGTCGGTGGAGAAACCGCCCGGCTCGACCAGCGTCACATGGATGCCGAATTCCGCGACCTCGATGCTGAGCGACTGGCTGAAGGCCTCCAGCGCCCATTTCGAGGCGTGGTAGAGGCCGAGCGAGGCAAAGGCATTGACGCCGCCGATCGACGAGATCTGGATGATGTGGCCGGAACGCTGTGCCCGCATGATCGGCAGTGCGGCCTGAGTGACCCACAGAGCGCCGAAGACATTGGTTTCGATCTGGTCGCGAGCTTCCTGTTCGCTGACCTCCTCGATGGCGCCGAAATGGCCGTAGCCGGCATTGTTGATGACGACGTCGAGCCGGCCAAAACGCTTGTGCGCCTCGGCGACAGCGGCATCGACGGCTTTCTTGTCGGTGACGTCGAGCTTTATCGCGGCAACCCTGTCGCCGTATTTCTCGACGAGATCGGCGAGCGTGCCGGCATCGCGGGCGGTGGCCGCGACGCTGTCGCCACGCGCGAGTGCGGCCTCGGCCCAGACGCGGCCAAAGCCTTTCGACGATCCGGTGATGAACCAAACCTTGTTTGTCATGATCTTGGAGTCCTTGCCCCTGCGGGCGTGATTTTGGATGAAAGCGGAGGCTTCTCCGCTTTCGGGCATATACGGTCGATCCTCTGATTTTCCAGAGGCGACGGGAATCTTTTGACAAAGACGCCTGAATTATCGGGGATAATTCACCTGAGACGACCAGGCCGGGTCATCGTGCTTTTGCCAGTAGCGCGCCATCAGCCGGCTGGTGATCGGTCCGACCTTGCCATTGGCGATCGCCGCGCCGTCGATCTCCGTCACCGGCATGATGCCGCCCGCGGTGGAGGTGATGAACACCTCGTCGGCCTCGCGCAATGCGGTGACGCTGACATCGGTCGCCGTGGCGGCAAGGCCTTCTTCTGCACAGAGATCGAAGACGGTGCGGCGGGTGACGCCGGGCAGCACGCCGGTGGCCGGCGTCGATAGTTTGCCGTCCTTGACGCAGAAGACGTTGAAGCCCGGGCCTTCGGCGACATTGCCGTTGAAGTCGAGGAGCAACGCGGTCTCTGCACCGCGATCATAGGCATCGTAGAGGCCGCGCACCAGATCGAGCCAGTGGTAATTCTTGATCGCCGGGTCGATCGAGGCCGGCGGAATACGCATCTTGTCGCTGATGGCGACGCGCAGGCCGCGCTGCAGCTGCTCGGCGTTGGCGACCGAGCCGAACGGCACGGCGAAGGCCATGAAGCGGTTGACCGCCTGGCGCGGGTCGCGGCTGAAGGTCGGAGAGGCGCCGCGCGTGCACAGCATTTCGACATAGGCGGCGCGATGACCGGACAGCGCCACGCAATTGTGCAAGATTTCGGTCACGCCGTCGCGGTCGAAGGGAATGGTCATGCGCAGCTTTTCCAGCCCGCCGAGGAAGCGGTCGAGATGCAGATCGAGGCGGAAGAAGCGGCCGTTCCAGACATGCACGGTGTCGTAGGTGGCGTCGGAATGCAGAAAACCCCAGTCCAGCACCGAGATCTTGGCCTGCGACATCGGCAGGTATTGGCCGTCGAGAAAGGCGATGCCGTCGGGGTAGGAATGCGGGTCGACATGGCGGTCGCCAACCACGGGCAGTTGCTTCTCGTCCTGTGTCGTCGCCGTGTGGCTCATTGGGGCCTCCTGTCACGCAAGGCGAGTCAGCAGGCTATCGGCGCAGGGCAGAACGCATAGAGCCACCCGCCCGGTGCTGTTCGGCCTCGATGACGATCTCGCCGATACATTGGATCGGAATTGCCTTAGATTGCGCGCTCTGAACGGGAGGGGGAAGATGGGCAGGCTTGGGGCCGTCATAGCAGCCATGACGATGTTCGCCGCCGCGGGCGAAGCCAGCGCCCAGTGCGCGCGCGAAGGCGAGGAATTGTGCCAGGGCGGGCAGACCTATCGCTGCGAGAAAACCGGCAGCGAATTGACACCGATCTTCCAGAACCTGCCTTGTGCGGTGAACGTGCCGTCGCTGAGCGGCACCTGGGTCGGCAGCGGCCATCAAAGCCCGGCGGGTGACGCCGGGGCCGACTGGCCGATCGCCATGACCATCAACGATGGCAGCGCGTCGATCGACTATCCGTCACTCGGTTGCGGCGGATCGCTGTCACAGACGTCCAGTGACGGCATTTCGGCGGAATACCACGAGAGCATCACCTACGGTCAGGACAAATGCATCGACGGCGGCAACATCACCGTCAGGTTTTTCAAGGAAAATCTGTCCTGGACCTGGATCGGCCAGGCCGATGGTCAGCCCTATAATGCGGTCGCAGTGCTTAAGCGGAAGTAGCCGTGGTCATTCCTCCTCGTCATCCGCGTCGAGCAGGCGCGTCGCGCGCCAGCGGGTGAGCACGACGTTGGTCTGCTCGATGACGAAGAAACGCGCCGAGTCGCGGTCGTAGCCTTCGCTCAGCAGTTTCTCGTAATCTGTGTGCATGTGGCGGATATGGGCAATCGTCGCCAACCATACGGCGATGCCTGGTGGTAAGGTCTTCATGTGGACCGCGCCGGCGTCGCCGCGGATCTTCTCCATGTCGGCATAGGGTGCCAGCGGCAGAAGTGCTGTCAGCGCCTTGGCGATGGCGCGGCGGCGACCGGTGGGCGCCGTCATCGCCGACCCCCGGGCTCGTCGCGCCCTTCGATGGTCGCCTCCGGTATAGCGTCGGTCGAGGCGAAATAGGGTTTTATGTCGATGACCGGAGTGCCGTCGAGCACGTCGATGGCGTCGAGATCGATGCGGCCGGTGTTCTGGTCGAGCCCGACGAGCCTGGCCACATGCAGCCCGATTGGGTTGGGGCGGGCAGGGGAGCGCAGCGAAAATACGCCTTTTGCTTCGGCCGCATGGCGTGGTTTCTGCACAATCAGGTCCCGCGGCGCGTGATGCAGCCAGGACAGGATGATGACGTGGCTGGCGCGCTCCAGCCCCCGTAAGCCATTTCGGTAGGGCGCGTCCATGGTCAGCACTGCCTTCTGCCCGGTCTCGCGCGCGGCGCGCATGTTCTTCGGGCAGGTTTCGCGCGTCGTCCACGGCGAGGCAATGCGGCCGATGAAGACGATGCCGTCATCCGGCGGCATCAGGGCGGGATCGTTTTCCAGCCTCTGCTCGCCTTCGCGGGCCTCGAACATCTCACGCGGTCCAGTCATGGCCCATGTCTCTTAAAACGCCACACAAGCGGCATTTTCTTGTCCGGAAGCGACATAGCGCTTGCAAGGTTTCGAAAACTGACATAAACATATGTTTATATCTTTTCAAAGAGAATACGCTGATGCATGTCTCGCTCGACACTATGGTGGATACGTTAAAGGCGGCGGCCGAATCCAGCCGATTGCGCATACTGGCACTTCTGTCGCGCGGTGACCTCACCGTTTCCGATCTTACCGAAATTCTCGGCCAGTCGCAGCCGCGCGTTTCGCGGCACCTGAAGCCGCTTCTGGAGGCAGGGCTGATCGGCCGCTACCAGGAAGGGTCCTGGGCCTTCTTCCGCCTGTCGGATGCGGATTCCGCGCGTGACTTCGTCATGGGCCTGGTTTCCGGCATTCGCGGCGCCGATCCGCAGGTCGAGCGCGATCTTGAGCGCCTGGCCTCGGTCAAGCGCAAGCGGCAGGACCGGGCGGTCGAGTATTTTTCCGTGAATGCGGCAAGCTGGGACCATATCCGCTCGCTTCATGTGCCGGACCGCGCCGTCGAAGCCGCAATGCTGAAACTGGTCGGCAAGCGGCCGTTCCAGTCGATGCTCGATCTCGGCACCGGCACCGGGCGGCTGCTCGAAATCTTCTCGCCGCTCTATCGGCGCGGTGTCGGCATCGACATGTCGCGCGAGATGCTGACCGTGGCGCGCGCCAATCTCGACAAGGCCGGCGTTTCGAACGCGCAGGTTCGGCAGGGCGACATCTTCGCGCCGCCGGTCGAGCGCGATGCCTTCGATCTCGTCACCATCCATCAGGTGCTGCACTATCTCGACGATCCCGCCCGCGCCATCCACGAGGCGGCTCGGCTTTTGCGTCCGGCAGGACGCCTGGTCATCGTCGATTTCGCGCCGCATGCGCTGGAATTCCTGCGCGAGGAGCATGCGCATATGCGGCTCGGCTTTTCCGACCGGCAGATCGCCGACTGGTTTTCGGAAGCCGGCCTCGATCTCGAAGATGCCCAGGAGTTCGAGCCGCGCGGTGGCAATGAGGCGAGGCTCACCGTGAAACTCTGGCTCGGCCGCGATCGGCGCCTGCTGATTGCCGATCCTTCCAACGACACAAGGCAGGCCAAAGAGAACTCGATGGGGGAAATCGCATGAACCAGTTCCGCTTTTCCCGCCGCCCCGACATCGGCGACAAGGTCAGGGTTTCCTTCGAATTCTTCCCGCCGAAGACGGACGAGATGGAAGCGAGGCTGTGGGAGACGGTCACAAGGCTGGAGCCGCTGAAGCCGAAATTCGTCTCGGTGACTTACGGCGCCGGCGGCTCGACACGGGAGCGCACCGCGCGCACTGTAAAGCGCATCTTGACGGAAACCGGTATTCCTGCAGCGGCGCATCTGACCTGCGTCGGGGCAACGCGCGACGAGGTCGATGCGGTCATCCGGGATTACAAATCGATCGGCATCAACCGGTTCGTGGCGCTGCGCGGCGACCCGGCCTCCGGCGTCGGCGAGCCCTACCGGCCGCATCCCGGTGGCTACGAGAATGGCGCGGAACTGGTCGCCGGGCTCAAGACGATCGCGGATTTCGACATCTCCGTCGCGGCTTATCCGGAAAAGCATCCGCAAAGCCCCGATTTCGCCACCGACATCGAGATGCTGAAGCGCAAGGTCGACAATGGCGCGACGCGGGCGATCACCCAGTTCTTCTTCGACAACGATCTCTACGAGCGCTATGTCGAGCGCGTTCGCCGCGCCGGCATCTACATCCCGATCGTGCCGGGCATCCAGCCGGTTCACAGTTTCAAGCAGGTCGCGAACTTTTCCGCGAGGGCGGGCGCGCATGTGCCCGGCTGGCTGGCGGAGCGTTTCGAAGGCCTCGACAAGGACCCGCAGACGCATGCGCTGGTGGCATCGGCGGTGGCAGCCGAACAGGTCATGGACCTGGTCGAGCGCGGTGTCGGCGATTTCCACTTCTACACCATGAACCGCGCCGATCTGGTCTTTGCCATCTGCCATATGATCGGTATTCGCTCGCACGAGGCGGCGGCCGCCGGATCAGCCGCGGCATGAGGTCGGGCTCAACAACAAAAGGCCGGGAAAACCCGGCCTTTTGAATTGGTTGGACTATTTGGGTGCTGGTCTTCCCCGCTTTGGCGGTCAGGGAAGGAAGCCCATAATGAGGGCTCCGATAAAGGCGAACGCAGCACAGATCATCAATGCGTTGATAGGCCTCGTAAGTCCCATGACATAGCCTCCTCTTAAAGAGCTATGTCATGGAGTCTAGGTTCATTTGTGCCACAGGCAAGCGGAAAATGTGCTGCATTGCGACGTGATTGTGAAATCCGCGACATGTCTTTTGCCGTTAGGCTTTGAAACTCCTAGGCAAATACCGACTTCAGACCTGTGAATAAAATGTGGCCGGCTCGTGTCGCTGCCGTGTCATGGCAGCGCTACCGCCGCGAAAGTCGAATTCGACTTTCGCGGCGATGTGGGGGTTCAAAGGACGCGCTAACGTCTTCCAAGGACGCGCCCGTCGATGGTGATGAGGCCGAGCGCGATCAGCACCACCCCGCCGATTTCGAACAGCTCCAGCCGCTCGCCTAGGAACAGGAAGCCGAGCAGCATGGCACTGGCCGGCACGACAAGCGTGACCAGCGAGGCGTTGGTAGCGCCCGCCGAGGCGACGAGGTTGAAATAGAGGATGTAGGCGACGGCTGTGGACAGAAGTGCCAGCGCCAGCACCGCCGCCCATACCGGCGGCGAGGCCGAGAACACGCCGGATGGGCCGTAGGTGAAGAGCACGATCGGGATCATGATGATGGTCGAAGCGGTCAACTGCCCGGTGGCGACGACCGGCGAGGGCACGCCCTTGAAGCGGCGGGCGACCATCAGCGCAATGCCATAGGACAGCGAAGCGCCGATCAGCGCGAATTTGGCCCAGACCGGGCCGCCAAGCCCGGAAAGCAGGCCGGGGCCGATCATGACGGCCGTACCGGCGATGCCGAGCGCAATGCCGGCGAGCTTGTTCCAGGAGAGCTTTTCGTCCGATGTCAGCGCATTGGCGAGGATCAGCGTCCAGAACGGCGTCGTGGCGTTGAGCACCGAGGCGACGCCGGCGCCAAGCTCCGTCTGGCCGGCGAAGATCAGCGAAAAGGGCACGACATTGTTGGTGAGCGCCAGCAGGAAGAACAGGCCTGCATGCGGAAGTGCGAGGCGGAAGGACGGACCGCGCAGGCCGAGATAGATCTGCAGCGCGATCGCGGCGATGGCGACGCGAAACAGCACCAGCACCAGCGGGGGGAGTTCGGCCACCGCGATGCGGGCAAAGAAGAACGAGCCGCCCCAGATCGCGCCGAGCAGCAGGAGCTGCCCCCAGTCCTTGAGCACCATCGGCCCGCGCGGTGCTGATGTCGCGGCTATTGCCATGTGAGTCGCCCTCCCAGACGGCCTGAATGCCAGTCAGTCAGGCAGAAGCCATATCGGACTCAGTGACAAGAGCCACCCGAAACCTGATCGCTGGCAAACGTTGCTGGCAAAGACCTAGCGCCCCAGCGTCAGCCGCACGAGACACAGAATTGTTTTCATTAGCCGCTAGCTTGGATTAATTGTGCGCAGCCGAAGTGAGGATTCGTCCATGCAGCGATTCGAGAATGCCCGCGAGGCGGCACTGGCGCTTCGTCCGGACGATCCGGTCTATTGCTTCCGCCCGCAAGTGCTGATGGCGGATGCCAGGCAGTTCATGGGCATGTTCCCCGGCAAGACCGCCTATGCGGTCAAGACCAATGGCGAGCAGATCGTGCTGAAGACGCTGGTCGAAGCCGGCGTCAAGGCTTTCGACGTCGCTTCGCCGGGCGAGTTCGCCGCCGTACGTGCCGTTTCCCCCGATGCCGAGATGCTCTACATGCACCCGGTCAAGGCGCAGTCGGACATCAAGCTGGCGCTGGAGAAATACGCCATCCGCGTCATTTCGCTCGATCATGAGGACGAGATCACCAAGCTGACGCGAGTGGTGCGGGCTCTCGACATCGATCCGGGCTCGATCAGCGTGTTCGTGCGGGTGCAGACCAAGGGGCATGCCGCCTACGAACTGTCGAAGAAGTTCGGCGCCGGGCCGGCCTATGCCGTCGAGCTCGCGGAGCGGCTGAACCGTGCCGGCT
>NZ_RZQE01000273.1:0-8025 GCF_004022955.1 Mesorhizobium sp. M7A.F.Ca.US.002.01.1.1
TTTTGCCGCCGCGCACCGTGCCGCCAGGGTCCGCCAGGGCCTGGAAGACGGCGCCAGCGTGACGACGGCGATTTACGATGCCGGTTTCAACTCAAGCGGACGTTTTTACGAGAAATCCACTGGCATGCTCGGCATGACGCCGACGCGCTATCGCGCCGGTGGCGCCGACGAAGAGATCCGCTTCGCCGTTGGCGAGACCTCGCTCGGCACCATCCTGGTCGCGTCCAGCCAGAAGGGCGTCGCCTCGATCCTGCTCGGAGACGATCCCGACGCGCTGGTGCGCGACCTGCAGGATCGTTTCCCCAGGGCACGGCTGATCGGTGGCGACCGCGACTACGAGGCGCTGGTCGCCCGCGTCGTCGGTTTCGTCGAGGCTCCGGCGCTCGGCCTCGACCTGCCGCTCGACGTCCGCGGCACGGCGTTCCAGCAGCGCGTCTGGCAGGCCTTGCGCGCCATCCCCGCCGGCCAAACGGTTTCCTATGCGGAGATCGCGCATCGCATCGGCGCACCTAAGGCGACCCGCGCCATCGCCGCCGCCTGCGCCGCCAACAATCTTGCCGTCGCCATTCCCTGCCACCGCGTCATCCGCAAGGACGGCGCACTTTCCGGCTACGCCTGGGGCGCGGAGCGCAAGCGCGCGCTGCTCGACCGCGAGGCAGCGTCCGACAATGCCAACCGGTCGGTGCGGGCCTGACGAGGACCGGCAATGCGCGCGATGGCAAGGTCTCCCACCACCGATGCGAACATCCAGACCCAAGCTGCCGGCAGCCGCCGCGCCCCTGACGCGAAATCACGGGTGATGACCGCCATCGGCCAGATGGTCGATGATGGCAAAGCCGAATGGAGCCGCACCGCAACCGGCGAGGTTGAGTTGCGCCTGTCATCAGGCGAAGTGTTCGTGCTGGGCGAAATTTCCGTCACCCGTGTCGCATGACGTCCTCAGGCGAAGTGCCAATGATCCAAATCAGCGCTCTACGGCGCCCCCTCTGTCCTGCCGGACATCTCCCCCACTTGTGGGGAGATTGGCTGTCATCGCGACCTTCTCCAATCTCCAACGTTTCAGGACGAGAGCCGGCGCAGGAACTGCCAATCTCCCTCCTTGTGGGGAGATGTCCGGCAGGACAGAGGGGGGCGCCGTAGAGCACCTGCCTTGGGGATTCGAATTTGAAAGCAAGCACCGGAGTGAGACACGGCTGGTAGGTGGCTAGGGTTCAGGCACAGACAAAAGGAGTGAAGGCAATGAACCTCGTACAAACCAATATTCCGGCGACAGTCACCAAGCTCGCCGCCCTCGATATCATAACCTACGCCATCGGCGAATCCGCGATCGGTAAAATCCTGGCGGCACGCAGCCAGATCGGCGTCTGCGCCATCCTGATCGGCTCGGACGCCGACGCGCTGGAGCGGGATCTTGGCCATCGCTTCCCGGGCAAGCTACTGGTCGAAGACCGGGCCACCTTGCGCGACGATCTCGCGGCAATCGCGCGCTTCGTCGAAATACCTGGCGTCGGTCTCGACCTGCCGCTCGACCTGCGCCGCGGCACGCCATTCCAGCAGCGCGTGTGGGAGGCGCTCCGAGGCATCCCGTGCGGCGCCACCATCACCTACGCCGCGCTGGCCCAGCGCCTCGGCCAGCCGGACGGCGCCCGTGCCGTGGCGACGGCCTGTGCGGCCAACGCGATTGCGCTGGGCATTCCCTGCCACCGTGTTGTCCGCGCCGACGGCACGCTGTCGGGCTACCGCTGGGGCCTCGAGCGCAAGCGCGCTCTGATCGACAAGGAGGCTACGATATGAATGCCCATGCTAGGGTTGCCGCATCGGCGGTTGAAGCTGCTCAGACGCGTGTCGCCGGTTACGACTGGCCCGCCCTTGCAGCCGAACTCGACGGTTTCGGCTGCGCGGTGATTGAAAAGCTGCTGTCGCCCGAAGAATGCCGGGAGATCGCCGGCCTCTATCCCAAAGAAGAGCATTTCCGCAGCCACATCCATATGGCCAGGCACGGCTTCGGCAAGGGTGAGTACCGCTATTTCCGCTATCCCTTGCCCGACCTTCTGGGCGGCCTGCGCAGCGCGCTCTATCCCAGGCTGGCCGAGGTCGCCAATCGGTGGAACGAGCGGATGGGGCAGGCCATGCGTTATCCCGCGACGCATGCCGCGTTTCTCGATCAGTGTCATGCCGCCGGCCAGACGCGGCCGACGCCGCTGCTGCTGCAATATGTGCCTGGCGACTTCAACTGCCTGCACCAGGATCTCTATGGCGACCTCGCTTTCCCGCTGCAGGTGGCGATCCTGCTCTCCGAACCGGGCCAGGATTTCACCGGCGGTGAGTTCGCGCTGACCGAGCAGCGGCCGCGCATGCAGAGCCGGGTCGAGGTGGTGCCGCTGCGCCAGGGCGACGCCGTTGTCTTTGCCGTCCACAACCGGCCGGTGCAGGGCACCAAAGGCAATTACCGCGTCAACCTGCGTCATGGCGTCAGCCGGCTGCGCTCAGGCATGCGCCACACGGTCGGGATTATTTTTCACGATGCGAAGTGAGCAGGGAGAAGATGGAGGTCCCCCTCACCCCGCCGGTGCATAGCGACTGACCACCATGCCACAGTCATAGGTCTTCGAGCCGAGCAGCCGCAGGTTTCTAAAACCGCCCTGATCAAAAATCCGGCGGCCCGCACCCAGCACCGCCGGGTTGATGAAAAGCTGAAACTCGTCGACCAGCCCGGCCGCAATCAGCGCCGACGCGAAACCGGCGCCGCCGAACACGGCCATGTCGCCGCCCTCGCCCGCTTTCAGCGCATTGACTTCGCGCGGCAGGTCGCCGCTGGCCACGCTCGTGCGCTCCCAGGCCGGCTCCCCGGCCGATTGCTTGAGCTTATCACTGAGCACCACCTTGCGGGCGTCGACGATGCGTTGCGCAAAGGCGTAGAACGGATCGTGCGGAAACTTCTTGGCGGCATTGCCCCAATGGGTGAGATAGCCCTCCTGCGCCATCTTGCGGCTGAGCAGGATGGTATCGACGCCTGTGAAGACAGCGTTGAAGTCCTGCTTCAGCTCATCGTCCCAAGCGCTCTCGTCACCCCACTCCCAGAGCTGCCAGGAATGGTCCTCGGTGGCGCCGACAAAGCCGTCGACCGACATCTGCATCTGCAGGACCAGCTTTTTCACCGTCATTCTCCTCACGGCTATCGCAAAACAGTTTACATTTGGAACTGTTGACGCAAGGCCAAAACGATGTCAATAGTAAAGTGATTTAGAAATGGAACCATAGATGGCGACGCGCGAAAAATCCGACTGCCCGATCAACCTGTCGCTCGAACTCATCGGCGACCGCTGGACGCTGCTCATCATCCGCGACATGGTCTTCGCCGGGAAAAAGCACTTTCGCGAATTCCTGCAATCCGACGAAGGCATCTCCTCGCGCACGCTGGCCGAGCGACTGCAAACGCTTCAGGACGAAGGCATCCTCACCAGAAGCGACGACCCGACGCATGGCTTGAGAACGGTCTACCGGCTGACCGAAGCAGGCATCGACCTATTGCCGGTGCTGGCGACGCTCGGCGCCTGGGGCAGCAGGCACCGCAAGGCCGACGAGAGATTGGCCAGGATTACCGACCAGTTGGCGGCAGGCGGCGAAGCAGCGCTGGAAAAGATGAAAGCGGCGCTGCGAACGGAGCATAGTGTCTAGGCGGTTGCGTTCAAGCCGAACCGGCATGGCTGTTGCCGCACCCAATCGCTCTTCGCTTGACAACCATCCATCTTTGTTCTTTATTTGTTCTATTCTATCAGCAACTGCGGATGTGCGGTCGATGGAAACGACAGCCACCATCCTGCATGCCGATCTCGACGCTTTCTACGCCTCTGTCGAGCAGTTGCTCGATCCGTCGCTGCGCGGCAAGCCGATCGCGGTGGGCGGCGGCGTCGTGCTCGCCGCTTCCTATGAGGCGCGCGCCTTCGGCGTGCGTGGCGGCATGCCGGGGCGCAGGGCGCGCGAACTCTGCCCGCATTTGATCTTCGTCGGCGGCAATTTCAGCCATTACCAGCGGCTGGGCGATGCGGCGATCAAGGTGCTCGACGATTTTACGCCTGTAGTCGAGCGCATTTCCATCGACGAGGCGTTTGCCGACGTCGCCGGCTGCACGCATCTGTTCGGCTCGCCGCAGGAGATCGCGACAACCATCCGCCGCCGCGTGCGGGCCGAACTCGGCCTGCCGATCTCGATCGGCGTGGCGCGCACCAAGCATCTGGCCAAGATCGCCTCGCAGGTCGCCAAACCCGACGGGCTGGTGGTCGTCGAACCCGGCACGGAACTCGCCTTCCTGCATGATCTGCCGGTCGGACTGATGTGGGGCGTCGGCCCGGCGACCAGGGCGCGGCTGGCCGAGATCGGCGTCGAGACCATCGGTCAACTGGCCAGGACGCATCGCGGCGCGCTGACGCGCCTGCTCGGTCCCGCCGCCGGCGAAAAGCTCGCCGCCCTGTCCTGGAACCGCGACCCGCGAAAGCTGGAGACGAAGCGCCGCGCGCATTCGGCCGGCGCCCAATCGGCGCTTGGCCAGAAGCCGGCTGTGGCACGGGTCATCGTGCCGACACTGCTGCATCTGGCCGACCGCGTCGCCAGTCGGCTGCGCGCCAAGGCAAGGCCCGGCCGCACGGTGACGGTACGCGTGCGCTTTGCCGATCTCAGAGCCGTCACCCGCTCGATCACGCTTGACCAGCCGATCTCGGCGACCGCGATGCTGGCCGAGATCGCCGGCGATCTGGTGCGCGGCCTGCTTGCCGACAATCCACAGGAGAAAACGATCTCGCTGCTGGCGATCTCGGTCTCGCATCTTGAGGAAAGCTTCGAGTTACAGCTCGACCTGCCGCTTGGCCTCGCCGACGAGAGGCGCCGGCCCGGCACGAAGAAGGGCCTAGCACGCTTCGACGCCGACCGCGCCATCGACAAGATCCGCGAGCGTTTCGGCAAACAGGCCGTCGGCTACGGCACGGTGGCGCTGGAGGCGGCGCGCTCGGTTCCCGACGAATTCAGGGAGTTGGCGGAGAAGGAGCTGTGAAGCCGGGGGCTACTCCATCTCTTCGCCGTCCCAGTACCGCCTCACCGCTCCCATGTCGAAAATGCCGTCGCGCCGGCGCAAGGCGTCGACCGCCATCTTGTTGGAATCTGGATAGACGCAGACCTCGTTGGGATTTTTCTCGCCGATCATCAGGTAACGGCACGGCCCCGTGCCGCTGTTGAGGAAGGAATGCCCGACCGCCAGGCCGGCTGGAAAGCAGACATAATCGCCGGTTTTCATTTCGTGGCGCTCCTCGCCAAGCAGCAGCGTCACCTCCCCTTCCAGGATCAGCGCATGCTCCTCTTCGAGCATGTGATAGTGCCGGGGCGCCAAGCGCATGCCGGGCGCCGGCGCTTCGATCAGCATGCCGACATGATAGTCGGAGCGTCCCAGCGCGGCATAAGTCAGGTGCCTGGACCGGCCGCCGAACCGCGGACCTTCGCCCTCGACCTTCCATTCGACAGCATCGCTGGCGATCGGCGGGATCGGCGCGGCTGGGGGTTTGGTGACACCGGCCGTCACATCCGACGGCAGCGGATCGCCGGCGGTAAGGCCGGTGTTCTCGCCGTCCCAGTAGCTTCGGTTTGCAGCGAGATCGAAGATCGCGCGGCGGCCCAGGGCGCGTACCAGCACCTTGTTGGAGGCGGTGTAGACGACCACTTCATTCGGGTTGCGCTCGCCGACGATGACATAGCGGCACAGTGCGTCGCTGGTATTGATCAGGCAATGCCCCGCCGCGGCACCGGCGGGAAAGCAGATGTAGTCGCCGGCCTTCATTGCATAGGCCGCGTCGCCGACATACGCGGTAAGCGCCCCTTCGAGGATGAAGACATGCTCTTCCTCGAAAATATGGTAATGCGCCGGCGAGGACTGCTTGCCAGCCGGAAGCTCCTCGATTGCCACGCCGACACGGTGTTTTTCGCCAAGGGCGGCCAGCGACAAATGCCGGTAGCGCAGGCCGAAGCGTGGCACGTCGGACCATTCCGTCCACGGCACCTCATCCGATGCGAATGGTAGCGGCGGTTTAGCTTCGTCCACCATTAGGGCCTCCTGGTCCTGTCGCCCTGCCCTCGTCGCGTGCTGCTAGAGGGTCCACGACAGAACAAAGCTGCCAGCTTCCGGCTAAACCGCCAAGCGGTGTTCGCTACGCTCCTGACATGGCTCGACAGGAGCCGCGCGCTTCAGCCTCGGATGGCCTTGCCCGCCTGCTGCAGCAATTCGAACGCCACGAAGCGTTTGGCATGCCAGCCGGCCAACGTAGGGTCAGGATGATAGACCTCGCCGAGTTCCGACATGCCGGCCATCGCCGCCGCCAGATCCTTGTAGGCACCGGCGGCGACCGCGCCCAGCATCGCCGAGCCGAGCAGCACCGGTTCCGGCGAGGTCGAGGCCACCACCACCATGCCTGTGGTGTCGGCCAGCAGTTGGCGCACCAGCGGGCTTTGGCCGGCGCCGCCACTGACCACGATGGTGTCGACGGGAATGCCCTTGTCATGCTCGGCCCGCACGATCTGGCGCGCGCCGTAGCCCAGCCCGCAGACCCCGGCGACATAGAGCCCGACCAGGCTGTCGAGGCTGGTGTCGAGATCGAGCCCGGCAATCAGCGCGCGCGCGTCCGGGTCGGCGAAAGGCGCGCGGTTGCCGAGGAACTCCGGCACGACATGGATGCCGCCGACCAGGGCCGGCGTGGCCGCGGCTCCATTGCGGCTTTGCGCCTGCAGCGACAGCCAGGCGCTGAGGCTGAGCCCCTCGGCTTGCGCTTTGGCGGTCGCTTCGCCGGCTGCAGGGTGCATGCGCACCAGATGATCAATCGCAGCACCAGCTGCCGACTGGCCGCCCTCGTTCAGCCACAGGCCCGGCACCATGGCCGAGAAATACGGACCCCAGACACCGTCGACGAAGGCCGGCTCGGCGGTCGACGACATGGTGCAGGCCGAGGTGCCGAAAACATAGGCCATGCGCGACAGCACGCTGCCGAAATCGCCGCGCGCGCCGACCGTGCCGACGCCCCCGGCATGCGCGTCGATCAGTCCGGCCGCCACCGCGGTGCCGGGGTTGAGACCAAGGTCTGCTGCTGCCTGCGCGGTCAATCCGCCGCCGAGTGCGGCACCGGCCGGCACGATCTCGGTGCCGATGCGCGCGAATGCCTCGTCGGCCAGCGCGCCGAGGCCGATCTTGCGGAAATACGTCTCGTCCCAGCGGCTCTCATGCGCCAGATAGGTCCATTTGCAGGTCACCGTGCAGACCGAACGGGCAAGGCTGCCGGTCGCCCGCCAGGTGAGGAAATCGGCGAGGTCCATGAACTGCCAGGCGGCGTCGAAAGTGGCGGGCAGGTTTTCGGCCAGCCACAGGAGTTTCGGCGTTTCCATCTCCGGCGAGATGACGCCGCCGACGTAGTTCAACACCGCCTCGCCACTGCGATTGATGCGGCGCGTCTGCTCGACCGCGCGATGATCCATCCAGACGATGATGTTGCGTTCCGGATTGGCGGACTTGCTTACCGGCAGCGGCACGCCGCCCTCGCCCAGCACCACCAGCGAACAGGTGGCGTCGAAGCCGATGCCGGCGATCGCCTCGGGCGCCACGCCCGATTGCGCGACCGCTTCACGCGTGGCCGCGCAAACCGCCCGCCAGATGTCGTTGCTCGACTGCTCGACAATGTCGCCGGCCTCGCGCCAGACCTCGATGTCCCGTTTGGCCGAGGCAAGCAGGTTTCCCGTGTGGTCGAACACCCCGGCCCGCGCGCTGCCGGTGCCGACGTCGATGCCGAGGAAGTGGGACATTGGGGGAAACCTTCGGTTTAGGGCAGTAGGGCAGTAGGGCAGTAAGGCAGTAAGGCAGTACGGGAATAGGGGGATGGTGGCTTGGCTCGGGCCCGGGCATTGAACGGCAGAGCAATCCTACTGCCCTACTGCCCTACTGCCCTACTGCCCTACTGCCCTACTGCCCTACTGCCCTACTCCCCTACTCCCCTACTC
>NZ_RZQE01000274.1:0-7997 GCF_004022955.1 Mesorhizobium sp. M7A.F.Ca.US.002.01.1.1
TAGGGGAATAGGGGAATAGGGGAATAGGGTGGGTTCGAGAGAATTCCAAACACACTCCCTTATTCCCTGCTCCCTTACTCCCCTGAATTCTAATTCCCCAGCGCCAACTGATCCGTGATCTCAAACCGCTCCGAGACGCCGACACGGATCATGTTGAGGCTACCTTCCCTGGTGAAGCGGAAGTCGCCGGGCGCGTCGGAACCGGCCGGCTGGCCGGCACGGAAAGAGATGATGCGCGTGCCGCCATCGGGCCAGGTCACAGTGATGTTCGCCTTGTCGGCGCTGTGCACCACGCTGACCTTGCAGCGCTCCATCGGCTGGCCGACATAGCGGGCGCAGGGAATTTCGGGGCCAGAAGCCAGCGTCGGAGTGGAATCAAGCGGGACGTCAGGCGCCGCCAGCGCCAGTAGGTACGCATCCTGCATGGCGGCGTGGCCGATTTCCGCGGCCGATTTCGGCGTGCTTTCGGCTGCCGGACCGGCGCCGCCAAGCCGCGCCGTCAGGTCGGGCGGTGCGACCGGCGCGCTGTCGGCTGAGCCGGTGGCCTGCGATTGGTCCGGTGCCGAGGCCTGCTCGGCCCCACTGCCGGTGGAGGCAATCACCGGCGCACCGGCCGGTCTTGGCTCACCTTCGACATAGGGGTTCGGATTGAGGGGGATGAGATAGCGCGCCGGCGCCCAGCCGCTCAGCTTCTCCTTGCCCGTGCTTTCGACCTTGCACCATTTGTAGCCGTTGATGTCGTTGCAGCCGAGATTGGTGACCATGTCGCCGCTGCTCAGCCGCGCCTCGACCGTGGCGACCGGCGATGCGGTGGTGCGGACCTTGAGAAGGTCGTCCGGCGCCAGGCCGGTGACGACGGAGATGACGAGCTCCGGCGCCTCTTGGGCCATCTCTTCAGCCATAGCGGGGGCAATCACCGGCCACGCCGTCATCAGCAGCGGAGCAGCAATCAGCGCATGGAGGTTTGTTCGGAGCGTAACTGTGCGCCTCATCGTTTGGCCGTGCGCTGATACCGTGCCGCGGCGGATCGAGCCCGCCGCAAGCCCGGCCGGTTTTATAAGGGACGACGCGGCGCCATGTAAGCCCGAAAATTCGGGCCGCCGTTTCGCCAGCCTTCAGCCGGGCAGGGGCATGAACCCGGTTCTGAGCGCGTGAGCCCATTCCGGCCGGCCCGCTTGTTCGGCCTGCCTGGCGGCCGCCTCGTGGTCGTAGTCGACGGCGATGGCCTCGAAGCCGTCAGGCTGGCCGTTGCTGCCCGAGGTGACAATGCCGTAGCGCGCATGCGGCGAGCCCTGCTCGGAGACATGCGCCGGCGGCGTGGAATCGTCATAGGCAGGGCAGCCGATGCTGCCCGGATTGAAGATGACGGGACCGTCGGGGACGCGGATCAGTTCCGCGCGGTGGCTGTGGCCGCACAGCGCGATGCGGCAAGCCGGGTCGAGCGCCTTCAGCCGCCGACGGATCGCCGTCAGCGGCGCGCGCACCAGCTGGCCATTGGCGATCGTATCAATGAGATATTTCTCGTCATGGTCGGGACGGGCGTGGAAAGCGATGATTCCGGGTGCGATCTCCAGCGTCAACGGCTGGGCGAACAGCACCTGGCGCTGTGCCTCGGTCAGCCGCTCCTGCGCATAGACGTCGGAGGGCCACATGGTGTCATCAGCGGGGTCGGCGGCAACAAGGCGGTCGTGGTTGCCGCGCACCGTCGGCAGGTTCAGCGCCTGCAGCCGTTCCATCGTTTCGCGCGGCCATAGCGGGCCGGAAACGCTGTCGCCGAGATTGACGGTCAGGTCGGCGCCGCCGCGCCGGCGCAGGTCGTCAAGCACGGCGTCGAGCGCCAGCACATTGCCGTGGATGTCGGCGAGGACGGCGATGCGCATTTCGGGAAGCTCCTGTGTGACGCCGCTTTTCCTTTTCCCCACGTTCGTGGGCGAGGAACCCAAGTCCTTCAGGGTCGGGCGTGCACTTCGATATCGTGGCCGCCAACCGCCGGCAGTGCGGGATCGTCGCCGGCGGCGGCGATGACGCTGTCGAGCAGGCCGGGGAAGCGGGCGTCGAGATCGGCGCGGCGCAGTGTGATCATGCGGTTGGTGCCGACCACCTCGGCGCGGGTGACGCCGGCCTCGCGCAATTTGGCGAGGTGGTAGCTCAGATTGGTCTTCGAGCCGAAATCGAGGAACTGGCTGCAGTTCAGCGGCACGCCCTGCTTGCTGGCGAGATAGCGCACGATGGCAAGCCGCGTCGGGTCGCCGAGCACGCCAAGCACGATCGGCAGGCTGATCTGGTCCGTATTGGGGTGTGGCAAGGTCATGGCTCGAAACTAAGCACAGTCGGGTCCGATTTCAACGCATCCATCATTGTTGGCTCCACGTGGCCTTTCTCCGTCTCGCGCGAACCCCGCCCGGCCTGTGCTGACACAGGGCTGTCAGGAAGGTTCAGCTATTTTTCCCTGGCTTCATTGACATGATGCCCTGTTATGTCCAATTGTTCAATAACTTTTGAACTAAGGACATCCCGCCATGGACAAGCGCCTCTTCTGGCTCGCGCTCGGATCGTTCACGATCTCGACCGAAGGCTTCGTCATCTCCAGCCTTCTGCCCGACATCGCGGCGGATGCCGGCATCTCCATTCCGCTGGCCGGCACGCTGATTACCGCCTTCGCGCTCGCCTATGCGGTCGGCACGCCGATTCTCGCGACGCTGACCGGCGAATGGGACCGGCGCCGCGTCATCCTGTGGACGCTGGTGTTCTTCGTCATCGGCAACATCGCCGCCGCCTTGAGTTCCTCCTTCGAACTGCTGCTGGTCGCGCGCATCGTCATGGCGCTGTCGTCGGGCCTGTTCGCCGCAACCGCGCAGGGCACCGCAGTAGCGCTGGTCGATGATCATCACCGGGCGCGTGCCATCGCCGTCGTCGTCGGCGGCACCACTGTGGCCGTTGCGCTCGGTGCGCCGCTCGGCGCGCTCGTTGCCACCGTCGCCGGCTGGCGCGGCACCTTCTTTGCCATCGCCGGCCTTGGCGCGCTTGCAGGCGCGATCCTGTGGTACCGGCTGCCGCAGGGCATCGTCGGCACCAGGCTGCCCTTGAAGCGCAGGCTGGCGGCAGCGCTGCGTCCCGGCGTGATGCCGATCCTGTTGACGACAGTGCTGGCGCTGATCGGCGCCTTCACCGTCTTTGCCTATGTCGCGCCGCTTGCCATCGAGGGCGGCGGTCTCAGCCAGATCGCGCTGCCCGGCATGCTGCTCGCCTTCGGCGTCGGCGCCGTCATCGGCAACATTGGCGGCGGCCAGGCCGCCGACCGGTTCGGTGCGACCCGCACCGTCGGCTGGTCGCTGGCGCTGAGTGCAGCCATGCTGGTTTTATTGTCGGTCATCCCGACCTTCCTGCCGCACCATATTGCCGGGCCGGCGCTGATGGCGATGATGGTGCCGTGGGGCATCGTCGGCTGGGCGTTCCCGCCGGCGCAGGCGAGCCGCATCATCAAGCTGGCGCCCGATGCCGCCCCGATCGTGCTGTCGCTCAACGCCTCGGCGCTCTATCTCGGCGTGGCGCTGGGTGCCGTGGTCGGTGGTGCCGTGCTGCGCTACGGCGCGCCGGCCGATCTCGGCCTAGTGGCCGCGATCTTCCCGATCGTCGGGCTTGGCGTCGTGGTCGCCGGCCGCTGGGCGGCTCGGCCTGTAGAAATGCCTGCCGAGTAGAGTCTTTGGCAAACGCTGGCCTTAGGGCGTGGCCGGCGGCAGATCAAAATCCAGCGCGGCGATCTCATCCAGAGCCGCGCGCAAATCTTCGGCCTTGTCCTTGCCGACGACATCTTCGAAGCGCTGCTGGGCGATTTGCCACAGTTTCATCGCTTCCTCGAGCTTGTCCAGGCCCTTTGGCGTCAGTCGTACACGCTTGACGCGGCGGTCCTCCGGGTCGGCGAAGGTCTCGACATAGCCGTCGCGGATCAGCGGTTTCAGCGTGTGGCCGAGCGCCGACAGGTCCATGATCAGCGACGTGGCGATGGCGCCCATCGCCGGCTCATCGCCCATATGGATCTGGTAAAGCAGGCCCTGCTGCGTCGCCTTGAGGCCTGACGGCTCCACCACATCATCATAAAACTTGCCGAGCTTGCGCGCCGCGCGGCGCAGCGCGGCGTTGTTGCAGAGCGTGAGGCCGGGCAGGCTGTCCTTTGACATGATGGTCCCTGGCGCCGGCGAATGAGGCCCGGCTGCTCCCCTCAAATAATCCCCGCCCGTCTCATTGACAAGATAGTGGCATATGCCTACTTCACGATTAGTGGTATATGCCACTAAATCAGATCAAGCGGCTTTCCGGCAGCGCGGCAGATGCCACGGCGCCGGGGTCATTCGAAACGAACAAGATCAGTTGAAGAAGGAACAGGACAATGAGTGGACAGGGCAACAAGGGCACGGCGGTCGTCACCGGTGCTTCGTCGGGCATCGGCGCGGTCTATGCCGACCGGCTGGCGGGGCAGGGCTACGATCTGGTGCTGGTGGCGCGGCGCGCCGACCGGCTGGAGGAACTGGCCGGGAAGCTGCGCCAGACCTATAGCCGCAAGGTCGGCGTGATCAGCGCCGATCTTGCAAACGACGATGATGTGCGCCGCGTCGAGCAAGCTGTAACAGCCGACGAGAGCATCACACTGCTGGTCAACAATGCCGGCATCGGCGGCCAGGCCGTCGTGGCCACCGCCGATGTCGACGCGGCCGAGCGCATGATCAAGGTCAACACCATCGCCTTGACGCGTCTAACCCGCGCCGTGCTGCCGGGGCTTTTGGCACGCAACCGCGGCGGCATCGTCAACATCGCCTCGGTGCTCGCCTTCGACACCTCCTTCGGCGGCATCTACAGCGGCACCAAAGCTTATGTGGTCAACTTCACCGAAGCCCTGCACCGTGAGGTCGAGGGCACCAATGTGAAGGTGCAGGTGGTGCTGCCGGGCGCGACCCGGACCGATTTCTGGGAACTTGCCGGCACCGATATCGCAAACGTTCCGAAGGAGATCATCATGACCGCCGACGACATGGTCGATGCCGCACTTGTCGGCTTGGCCAAAGGCGAGGCGGTCACCGTGCCCGCGCTTGCCGATGCGGCCAAGCTCGACACATTCCTCGGCGCCCGGCAAGCCTTCTACGGCAGCCTGCACGCCGACAAGCCGGCGGCGCGTTACGGGGTTTGACGGTTGAGGGGCTGGTTTGCTTTGCGAACCAGGACCCCCAGCCCGCTGCTTCGCAGCGACTTGCCGGGGCGAGCCACGGGTCTCGCCCACCTTCGGACCCCCATAAGGGGGAAGGTTAGGGGCGCGCGCCACCCTCCTTGAGGCTTGGAAAAGGCGCGCTCCCTACCTCCCCCTTGTGGGGAGGTCGGACCGAAGGCCCGGGTGGGGGGCTGGCGCGGGTTTTGGCTTGAGCGCTTTACACCGACCGCCACATCGGAATGATCGAGGCGGCCAGCACCAGCGCCAGCACGACGTTGAGCGCGCGCCATTGCCACTCGGTCTTGAGCAGCCGCGCCAGCACCATGCCGGCCACGCACCACAGTGAAAGCGAGGCGGCGGCCGCGAGGCCGAAAGTGGCGCCGAGCAGCAGCGCGAGCTGCATCGGTCCGCTGGCCAATGCCGCGAACGACGCCGCGGCGCCCAGTCCCATCGCCCATCCCTTCGGGTTCATCCATTGAATGCCGGCGCCGCCGAGAAAGCTGTTCGGCCTGGTCATGTTCACATCCAGATTAGGCGGTCCGCTGCGGCCGATCTTGATCGCCAGCCAGACGAGATAAAGTGAGCCGGTGACCTTCATCGCCAGTTGCAGCGAGGGCACGGCGAGCAGCAGGCCGGCGAGCCCGGCGGCGGCGGCGCTCGTCACCGTGGCGAGGCCGGCGGCGCTGCCGATCAGCAGGGGTACGGAACGGCGAAAGCCGAACTGCGCGCCCGATGCCGTCGACAGGGTCGTGGCGATGCCGGGCGTGGTGGTGGCGACGATGGCAAACAGGATGAGCGGGAAAATGGGCTCGAGCATGCGGCGTCCTCGGTGGGAGGGCTGCCATCGTAGCTGCGCACGAACTTCAGTAAATGCAATGTTTGCTATGGTTGACATTAGCAAGCATAATGCCAACCATGATCCGAAATCTCGACATGGCGCTGATCCGCACCTTTATCACCGTCGCCGACAAGGCCAGCATGACAGCGGCGGCCAATGCACTGCACCTGACGCAAGGTGCTGTCAGCCAGCAGGTCAAACGGCTGGAGGAGGCGTTCGGCTCGAGCCTCTTCGAGCGCGACCGGCGCGGCTTGCGGCTGACGCGCGCCGGTGAACAGCTATTCGGCAGGGGCAAGCGGCTGCTGGCCTTGAATGACGAGATCTGGGCCGAAATGGCTGGGAGCCCGGTGGCCGGCCAGGTGCGGCTCGGCGTGCCCTACGACCTTGTCGGCACCTTGCTGGCGCCGGTGCTGAAGACCTATGCCGAGACCTATCCGCAGGTCGAGATATCGCTGGTCTGCGCCTCGTCGCCAGAATTGACTGCTGCCCTTGCGGCCGGGACCATCGACCTTGCCGTGATCGAGGAATGCGCCGGCCCGTCGGCCGGCGAATGCCTCGTCGTTGACCGGCTGGTCTGGGTCGGTGCCAAGGGCGGCGTTGCCCGCGCCAAGCGGCCGCTGCCGGTCTCGATCGTCGCCGACACCTGCGCTTTCCGGCCGGCTGTGCTGGCGGCGCTCGGTGAGCATGGGCTGGAGTGGCGCACCGTGTTCGAGAACGGCAACATCGACGCGACGACCGCGACGGTGCGCTCCGACCTCGCCGTCACCACCTGGCTGGCCTCCACGGTGCCAGCCGATCTCGACATATTGCCATCGGAGTCCGGCCTGCCGCCGCTGCCGAATTTTGCCATCAACCTGCATCTGCCGAGGCATGGGGTAGGGCCCGCGGCGCAGGAATTCGCACGGCATATACGGGAAGGGCTGGCGCGGCGACCAGTCGCTGCTTGAAGCTTCTCAGAACTGGGGTTCCTCTCCCCCGTCGCTCTCCCCCCTCCGGAGGGAGAGGAAAGGTGCCAGCTGAGGTAGGTTCGCGCCGTTCCTCTACCCCGTCAACCGGGGGAGAGGTGTCGAGCGAAGCTCGACGGAGTGGGGGTCGATCTTTCATCGTGGGGCGAGGAACCCAGGTCCTGCTACTTCCAATTCCTGCGCCGCTCGAGCTCGGCTTCCGACGGCTCTCCCGTGACAAACGACCCGACCTTGACCTCGCCCGCGCGTTCGTAGGTCGCCATGATGACGCCGGTGCCGGTTGCCTGCGACTTAATGAGCTTGAAGGCGGCCGGGATCGCGCTGTCGCCGAACAGCCGCTTGCCGTTACCCAGCAACAGCGGGAAGACCATCAGCCGGATCTCGTCGATCAGCCCGTTGGCGAGCAGCGTTCGGATCAGGTTGCCCGATCCCTGGATGAGCAGGTCGGGTCCATCCTCCTGCTTGAGGCGGCGCAACTCCGCAACGATATCAGGCCCGAGCGATTGCGTGTTCTGCCAGGTGAGGGTGTCGGGCCGATGCGTCGCGACATATTTGGTCGCAGGGTTGAAGGCATCCGCGATCGGATCTTTCTGATATGGCCAGTAGGCGGCGAAGATATCGTAGGTCCTGCGGCCGAGAAGCAGGGCGAAAGGCTTGGAGAACAGTTCATCCATCGCCGCGCCCCCCGCCTCGTCGAAGTAATGGAAGGTCCAGCCGCCGAACTTGAAGCCGCCGACCGGATCCTCTTGCGGGCCGCCGGGCGCCTGCATGACGCCGTCGAGGCTGACGAATGTCGCAGAGATAATCTTTCTCATTCCAATGCTCCCGTTCTTCGGTCCACGCCGTCGTGGCGGACTTCAGCCCAAGGACGGGCGACGAGCCACCGGTCCGACAGGACAGGACGAAATTTTGGAAAATCACCGTTGCTTGCGAGGCTCGGTGTGGAGATTTTCCGACGAGAACCAGACATCGCCTGATATGGCGGTGGCGGTGT
>NZ_RZQE01000275.1:0-7986 GCF_004022955.1 Mesorhizobium sp. M7A.F.Ca.US.002.01.1.1
AATTGTAGATGTGCACGTCGGTGCCGCAGATCGCCGTCTTCTTGATCTTGATCAGCACGTCGTTAGGGCCGATTTCCGGCACCGGCACCTCTTCCATCCAGATGCCTGGTTCGGCCTTGGCCTTCACCAGCGCTTTCATCATGTTCGACATGCTTTTGTCCCTTGAAGCTCTTGTTCCGGAATCGCTTTTCGATTCCGGCTTGTCAGGAAATGACGCCGAGTTCGCGCCCGACGGCGGCGAACGCTTCCACCGCGCGGTCGATATCGGCGCTGGAATGCGCCGCCGACATCTGCGTGCGGATGCGCGCCTGCCCCTTTGGCACCACCGGGAAGGAGAAGCCGATGACATAGATGCCGCGCTTCAGCATGCGCGCGGCCATCTCCTGCGCCAGGCTGGCATCGCCCAGCATCACCGGGATGATCGGATGATCCGCTCCGGCCAGCGTGAAGCCGAGCTTGCCCATTTGCGACCGGAACCGCGCAGCGTTGTCGTAGAGTTTGTCGCGCAGCCCATCGCCGTCTTTGATCAGTTCGAACACCTTGATCGAAGCGCCGGCGATCGCCGGCATCAGCGTGTTGGAAAAGAGATACGGCCGTGAGCGCTGGCGCAACCAGTCGACCACCTGGCCTTTGCCCGAGGTGTAACCACCGGAGGCCCCACCAAGTGCCTTGCCGAGCGTCCCGGTGATGATGTCGACCCTGCCCTCGACGCCGCAATGCTCGGCCGAGCCGCGGCCGTTCTGACCGACAAAGCCGACGGCATGGCTGTCGTCGACCATCACCATGGCGTCATACTTCTCGGCGAGGTCGCAGACACCCCTGAGATTGGCGATGATGCCATCCATCGAAAACACGCCGTCGGTGGCGATCAACCGGAAGCGGCAGTCCCGGGCTTCCTTCAGGCGCGCCTCGAGATCGGCCATGTCGTTGTTGGCGTAGCGGAAACGTTTGGCCTTCGACAGCCGCACACCATCGATGATCGAGGCATGATTCAAGGCATCCGAAATAATGGCGTCTTCCTCGCCCAGCAGCGTCTCGAACAGGCCGCCATTGGCATCGAAGCAGGAGCCGTAAAGGATGGTGTCTTCCATGCCGAGGAAGGAGGAAATCGTCGATTCGAGCTGCTTGTGCTCTTCCTGCGTGCCGCAGATGAAGCGCACCGATGCCATGCCGTAGCCATAGCGGTCGAGCGCCTGCTTGGCAGCATTGCGCAAATCGGCGCTATCGGCGAGGCCGAGATAGTTGTTGGCACAGAAATTCAACACCTTGTCGCCGCCGACCTCGATCTCGGCCGACTGCGTCGAAGTGATCACCCGCTCCGACTTGTAGAGGCCTGCCGATTTGAGCCCCGCGAGCTCGCTGTCGATGTGGGAGAGGAATGCTGCGGTCATGACCTAGCCTCGTTTGATGTGGGCCGACTGTCGTCTCGTCCGCGCGAAAAATCCATCGCAAAAACGACCGGATCGGTGGCAAGCAGCACGATGCGGCCCCGATGTCGATCATCACGCGGCCGAGGAACGACGCCACGACAAAGGTTCTGGCCGATGACCGCTCAAATGCCGGTACGGTGCTAAACGAGCCGATAACCATTCCGCGATCTTTCCACGGCCGCCCCTTGCCGGACAGCCGTCGATTTCCAGTCCTGTTAACGTTTGCAGTTCAATGGTGCTCATACAAGAATCCCTAGGCAAGAATCCTTAGGCGAGAGGGCCGCCCCCGAAAATGTCGCAGCAGCCGGTGCAAACCGTTTCAGGCAAGCTCATACTGCTGATCAAGGCTGGCTATTGGCTGGCCCTGCTGATCATTGCGGCCATGGTGATCGCCTCCTTCATACTGCTGCAGCAGATGATGGCCACCCAACAGCACAATCACACCTTGCTCGACATCGTCAGCACACAAAAGACACTGTCGCAGCGCATCGTCTTCCTTGCCAGTGCAACGGGTGCCGGTTCACGCGACAAGCAACCGGCGCTGGTCAGCGCGCTCAAGCAGGCAACGGCGGAGTTCGAGACCAACTACGACCTGCTGCTCGATCAGACAGGAGCCGATCCGCAATCGCCGGCCAAGCTCGACCCGAAGTCGATCGAAAGCGTCCTCTTCGCCAAGCCCTTCCACCTCGACTATTTCTCCGTCGGGCTGATCGCCAATGGCGACCGCCTGATCTCGGCCTATGAATCGCAATTCAGCGGCAATGGCGGTTACAAGGGCGGCGGCGAACGCGTCAATCTCGACGCCTCAGTCGCCAATGCGACCTTGTCGGGTTATGCCGCGCTCGGCCAGCGCATCACTGCCGACGCCGACGACCGCTCCGAGAAGCTGCTCGCTCTCCATCGCACGCTGTTCTACGCCACAATCGGCGTCATCATACTGGTGGCGCTCTTCATCTTCAGGCCGATGTCGAACGCCATCCTGCGCAAGACGCATGAACTGATCGACGCGCGCAATTCCATGGCCTTCATCGCGGTTCATGACGGCCTCACCGGCCTGCACAACCGCACGTTCCTGACCGATCATTTCGACACGCTGATCAAGGGCACGCACCGGCGTCGCGAACGCCTTGCCGTCGTCCAGCTCGATCTCGACCGATTCAAGCAGATCAACGATACGCTCGGCCACGCCGCCGGCGACTATGTGCTGGTCGTCACGGCACAGCGCATGCGCGATTCCTGCCGGGCGTCGGATCTGTGCGTGCGCCTGGGCGGCGACGAGTTCGTCATGATCCTCGGCGGCGCCGGCGGCACCGAAGACATCAACATGCTGGCGCGGCGCATCCTGGCGCACATCAACGAGCCGATCGTCTTCCAGGGCACGACCATTCTCCCAGGCGCCAGCGCCGGCATCGCGGTCTATCCGATCGACGCCGACAATGCTGGGGATTTGCTGGTCCATGCCGACCTGGCGCTTTATTCCGCCAAGAAGCTTGGCGGTGGCAACTTCTCCTTCTTCTCCGAGGAACTGCGCCGCGAACTCGATTATCGCAAGCAGCTCGAGCACGACATCAAGGTCGCCATCGCGGAGCGGGCGTTCCAGGTCTATTTCCAGCCGCAGGTCTCGCTGACCAACGGCACGATCAGCGGCATCGAGGCGCTGGTGCGCTGGAACCATGCGGAGCGCGGCATGATCCCGCCCGGCGAATTCATCCCGGTCGCCGAGAAATGCGGCTTCATGCCCGAGATCGGCCGCATCGTCATCACCAAGGCGATCAACGAGGCGGCCAAATGGAATCGCGCCGGCATTGCCTTCGGACGGCTTGCCGTCAATGTTTCCGGCACCGAGCTGCGCGAGCACGATTTCGATGCGTTCTTGTTCGAGACGCTGGAAAAGGCTGGGCTGCCGCCGCAAAAACTGTCGCTGGAAATCGTCGAATCCGTCATCCTCGACGACGAAAAGACAGGCATCGCCGCCAAGCTGCGCCACATCAGGGCAGCCGGCGTCCATCTCGAACTCGATGATTTCGGCACCGGCTATGCTTCGCTCAGCCATGTCAACCCGAACGAGATCGATCGGCTGAAGATCGATCGCCGCTTCGTTCAGAACATCCATGAGAATGGCGACAACTCGAAGATCGTGCGCGCCATCACCGAGCTGGCGCGTGGCCTCGGCATCTCGATCGTCGCGGAGGGTGCCGAAACCGAGGCCGAGCTCGATTCGCTGATGGCGATCGGCTGCGACCAGGTGCAGGGCTACTCCATCGCCTTCCCGATGCCGCACGACAAGGCGCTGGAGTGGCTGACCGCCCGCATGCCGAAGAAGGCGAAGCTGACGGTGCTGCAAGGAAGCCTGGCATAGGTACGGCCGGGCTGCCTTGACAACCGCGTGTGAAGATGGCCGCCTTGTCGTGATCGCAACAGGGATATCGGGGCTGATGACACCGTTTCGGTTTGCCCTTGCGGCACTGCTGATCTTTGCGGCCCCCGCCCAGGGCGCCGATCGCACCATCTATCTTACCTTCGACGATGGGCCGCTGAACGGCACAAGCAACATCCTCGACGTGCTGGAGGCCGAGCAGGTTCCTGCAACCCTATTCATGGTCGGCATGCACGCACAGGCGAGCGCTGCCAACAGAGCGCTCGTCCAGCGCGCCAAGCAGCTTCCTCTGGTGACGCTCGGCAACCACAGCTACAGCCATGCCTACAATCACTACCGGCATTTCTACGGCGACACCGAGGGTGTCGTCGCCGACATGGTACGGGCAAACGCGGTTCTCGGCTTGAAGCCCGTGGTGCATGCAAGGCTGCCGGGGCGCGACGTGTTCAGGCTGCCCTCCATGTCGAAGAACGACACTTCGCTTGGCCTCGCCCAGGAGGGGCATGAAGAGCCCGACTACGAATTTGTCGCGGCCTCAGGCTTCTATCTCTACGGCTGGGACCATGAATGGGTGCACAAGGACAACGGCGAGCCGGTGCAGAGCGTCGACCATCTGGTCAGCGAGATCGATCATCTGTTCGGCTATGGGCGCTTCGTCAAGCCCGGCAAGCTGATCCTGCTGATGCATGACGAGATGTTTCAGGACGGCTTCGACGGCAAGACGAAGCTGACCAATTTGATCGCCGCGCTGAAGCTGCGCCGTTACGCCTTTGGGGCAATCCAGGGCTACGACGACTGAACCGGTAAGGACGGCAAGTTCTTCAGCGGATGTGCATCGGTACCCGATGCTGTCGCATGGCCGGCAAGGCGTCAAAGCACCTCGATCGACTCCCCGCGCAGCTTGTGCCGACGCAATTTGATGTATGTGCGCAAATTAGGCGTCATCTGAAAGCCCACCAGCTTCGTCTCCTGGAGGGGAGCAGCCCACGCCATCGTCTCGTAGCGGGCGCCGTAACCTTCGATGGTGGCGGCAAGATTTTCGTGGCCCAGATTCCTGGCCAGAGTGGCGCAGGCAGCAACCCTCGAACGAATCGACTGGCCGTATTTGGGCGCAAACGCCAGTCCGCCGTCCGCCAGGTCATCGACCTCATGGGCAAGCGCCAGGAACAGAATGTCCTCGTCGCCGGCAGGCACACCTTTGTCCACAATGCGCTCGGGATCTCCCGTGTCGAATTTCAGTCCGACCACGCGAGCGACAAGACCCTCGACGCGAGGACCGATTTTTTGCTCCAGCCACTTGCGGTGAGCATCGGTTCGCCTGCTGGATTTGCCGTCCGGATACTGGCCTCCGTCATAGGCGGCGTGAAACATAGCAGCGAGGACAAGATCGACGCTTTTGTCGAAATGCGCGACCGACGACGCAGCTCCCACCGCATGGCAGATGAAAGGCCGTCCCGTCTTGCGATAACGGCCGTTGAACATCGCGCAACACACACGATACGCCTTCTGCACCCGGGCGATATCGGCAAGCGGATATCCAGCCTCGTATAGCTGGATGTAAAGCGCCGTGTTGGTCTGGCGCGGAACGAACAGATCTTCTTTGGTCAACTTGTCCCCCCGAACGTTGTTAGGTTTTCCGGCGACTTCTCGCTGCCGAAGCCAGCGGCTTCGGTATTCTTGCACAGATTTTGCGGAAGAGTTGAGCCTGACCTCTTCCCACCAGGATCAGCCGGACAATGGAACGTTACAAATGTGATGAGGGAAGTCCAGTCCAAGGAAATTCTTGGTCCGCAGGGTTCTATCCCCCGACATTGCCCCGCAACACAGCCAGCACCTGCGCGAACTCCGCCAGACGCTCGTCGGTCAATCCCACTCGCAGCCGCTTGTCGAAGACGAGCGCGGCCTTGCGCAGTGTCTCGAACATCGCTTCTCCGGCCTCGGTCAATTCGACCAGATGAACCCGGCGGTTGACGGGGTCGCGGCGGCGCATCAGCAGGCCCTGCGCCTCCATGGCGTTGAGATGATGGGTCAGCGTCGCGCCCTGGATACCGATCATGCCGGCAAGCTCGCGCTGGTTGGCAAGGTTGCTCGACTTGACCGATAGCAGCGTGAGCCAGATCGGCAATGTACCTCCAGCCTCGACCAGGGCAGCATCGAAGGCCTGGGCAACCAGCTTGGCGGTTCGTCCGAGATTCATGCCGACTGGCGGGCGGTCAAAGGGTGTCATTGCAGGACCCTAGACGGTGTCATGCACGGATGGAACTGGCACGACTTATATATTGACATCTAACCATTCGATATCTAATCATCTAGAGATGGCGGGCTAATGAGGAAATCCGGTCATGCAATATGTCTACATCGTCGTTATCGGTCTTCATGTCATGGCAGGCGTATTCTGGGCGGGCACGACCATCGCGGTCGGCCGTGACCCGGACATCCGGGCGGAACGGTTCTTCCGGCCGCAAATGGGCGCTGCCGGCCTGGTTTTCCTGACCGGCATACTGCTCTGGTATTTCTTTCACGAGGGTGTTTTCGGCTCGATGGAGAAGGTGCTGGCGCTGGGCATCGTGACGGCCCTGATCGCCGCCGGCGTGCAAGGCGCGCTGGTGGGCTCAGCCAGCAGGCAGCTTGCCGGTGCCGATGCGGCAACGGAAAGGCAGTTGCGCGCGAAGATGACAAGAGGCGAGCGCATTGCCGGGGGGCTGTTGGTGCTGACAGTGCTGTGCATGGCCACCGCCAGAATGTTTTGAACGCCGCCACGCGGCACACCCTCACAGAATCGTGCGTTGTCTGGCGACGAGCCAATGACGTGCGAGCGCGCGGCCAGACCGAAGTACATGGGCTCTCGTACGCAGGTCCGGCCGCGCGCCACCGATCCTCGCAACGCCCAATTTCAGATCCGCAAGCCGAACCTGATGCCGTCGTAGATGGCGGCATGGATGTTGCGCGAGGCGACCGCGTCGCCGATGCGGAACAGTACAAAGCCGCCTTCTGGATTGCGCTTGGGGAAGATGTCGCCGCCGCTCACCAGCCGTTCGTAGTCGACCGCACCGCCGTTCTTCGACAGCGGCTTCAGCGAGAGATAGAGATCATCGAGCGGCAACGTACCGTGCTCGACCACCACCTGGTCGACCCTGCGCTCGCCGCGCCAGCCATCGGCGAAATCCGATGCCAGTTCGGCGACCAGTTGGTTGCCCTCGCGGCGCACCGAACGCAGCCGCGTGTTGATGGTGATGGTGACGCCCTTTTCCTGAAAGGCGCGCATATACGGCACATGGTTCATGCCGCCCATTTCCGGGGCAAAGAAACGTTCGGGCGAGACAAGTTCGAGTTTCGAGCCGGCATTGGCGATCAGTTCGGCGGCGCCCATGCCCTGATGGCCGCCATTGTCGTCATAGAGCAGTACATTTTCGGCCGGCTTGACGCTGCCGGCCATGATGTCCCAGCTTGAGGTGACAAGATTGTCGCCGGCCGTCAGCGGCGGGTTCTGCGGCAGGCCCCCGGTGGCGACCACCACCACGTCGGGTGACAGCGCCAGAACATCGTCCTTCTCCGCCCAGGTGTCGTAGCGGATCTCGACGCCGAGCCGGGCGAGTTCGGCCAGCCGCCAGTCGATGATGCCGATCAGCTCCTTGCGGCGCGGGTTCTGCGTCGCCAGTCGAATTTGGCCGCCGGCCTGGCTCGATGCTTCAAGCACCGTCACCTTGTGGCCGCGCTCGGCTGCGACCCGCGCAACCTCCAGCCCGCCGGCGCCGGCTCCGATGACCACGATTTTCTGCTTCGGTCCTTCGGTCTTGACGATGATATGCGGGATTTCGGCCTCGCGGCCAGTCGCGGCATTGTGGACGCAAAGCGCTTCGCCGCCCTCATAAATGCGGTCGAGACAATAGGTGGCGCCCACGCACGGGCGGATCTCATGCTCGCGGCCCTCCATCACCTTTTTGATGATGTGCGGATCGGCGATATGGGCGCGGGTCATGCCGACCATGTCGAGCTTGCCGGTGGCAATGGCGTGGCGTGCGGTGGCCACGTCGGATATGCGCGCCGCGTGGAAGGTCGGGAATTTCGTCGCCGCCCTCACCTCTCCGGCGAAATCGAGATGCGGCGACGAGCGCATACCGGCCACCGGTATGACCTTGGTCAGCGCCGCGTCGCTTTCGATCGAGCCGCGGATGATGT
>NZ_RZQE01000276.1:0-7969 GCF_004022955.1 Mesorhizobium sp. M7A.F.Ca.US.002.01.1.1
GGCCAGCCCCAGCGGGAAACCGCCGATGTGGGCAAACACCTCCGACCTGACATAGTCCGGCGCGAAGAAGCGGACGATCTCGCCATGACGCGTGCCGCAATAGAGATTGTCGTCGCGGTCGAGGATGACGTCTTCCGGCCCCTCCAGCTCGCCAAGCCCGATATGCTCTGCGGCCGACAGCCTGTTGTCGAGTTCGTATGGCGTGCCCGAGCCGAGTGCGGCCGACTGTGTCTCGCCCATCTTGAGATAGACCGGCGCGACATAGACCTCATTCAGCACCTTGTGCCGGTTCTTCAGCCAGCGGATGTCGATGGTCACCGCCACCGCCAACATGATGCCGAGCACCATCTGGTTGGTGCCGGTGCCGTAGCCCAGCCGGATCAGCCCATTGGTCATGGTCAAGACGATGATGGCGCCCATCAGCCCCTTGATCACCGAGCCTCGGCCACCGCCGAGGCTGACGCCGCCGACCACCGCCGCCGTCAGCGCCATGATCTCGAGGTTGAGGCCGGTTCCCGGCCCTGCCCCGCTCAGCCGGCAAGCAATGAGGAAGCCGCCGATCGAGGCGCAGAAGCCGGAAAAGACATAAGTCATGAACACGGTGCGACGCACGCGGATGCCGGCATTATGCGCCGAGCGCCTCGAGCCGCCGACCGCCAGCACGTGCCAGCCGGGCCGCGAACGCGTCAGCGCGATATGGGTGACGATGGCCAGGATGATCGCCAGCCACACCGAGACGGACAGCCCCCAGAAGGTGCTGTCGCCGATGAAGTCGAGCACATCCGATGTCGCGGTCGAGAGCTGCACATCGGCGGCATAGGTGGTGACCAGGATGTCGAACAGCGCCCGGCCGAAGATGAAGGTCACCAGCGTGGTGAGGAAGGCGCGCAAGCGGAGATAACCGACGAGGTAGCCGTTGATGGCGCCGAAGATGAGGCCGGTGGCGAGCGATGCGGCCAGCGCCAGCCAGATCGACTGTTCGAGGATGAAGAAGACATAGACGGCGGAAAAGCACGACAGCGCGAAGATCGAGCCGACCGACAGATCGATGCCGCCACCCAGCATCACCACCGTCATGCCGGTGACGACCATCGAGAACTCGCCGAGCTGGCGGGTCGATTCCTGCAAAGCGGTCAGCTTGAAGAAGCCGGGAATGACCGAGCCGAAGGTCGCCAATGTCGCCACCAGCGCCAGGAACGGAATGGCGTTGTCGGTCCAGCGTTTGGTCAGTATCTCGCCGACGACATGGTCGGGCACGAGATTGTAGCGCCAGGACTGGAGGCGTTCGCGAAAGGACATCGGCTGCTGCTATTCCATGAGGGGACGAGGTGACCGGATCCTTCCGGTCACCTCGCTTGTACTTCAGTCGAAAAGGTGCGGCTTACTTTGCCGCCGCCGCTTGTGCCTGCAGCGCCTTCAGGTCCCAGCAGCTGTCGGGCTTGAGGTCGGCCTTGGTCGTCGCCTTCTCCAGCGTGTAGATGTAGGTGTGCGAGGTGCCGGCCGGCTGGCCGCTCTGCAGCAGGAACTTGATGATGGCGTTCATGTCGCCCGACTGGCGAGCAAGATCGGTCATCACCACAGCGCCATAGGTGCCGTCGACCAGCTTGTCGCAATCGGCCGCCTTCTCGCCGCCGCCGGTGGTGACCAGGAACACCTTGCCGTCGAGTTTGGCATCGCGGATCGCGGCGGACGCGCCGGTGGCGTCGCCATCCCAGAAATCGATGATCGAGCAGATATCCGGGTTCTGCTGCAGCATCGTCGTCGTCACGTTGCGCGAGGTCGTCGCATCCCAGTTGGAATCGGGCTTGGCCACCACCTTGAAGTCGGGATTCTTGTCCAGCACCTTCATGATGCCGGCATACTGATAGAGGCTGGAGGAGTTCGCCTGGTCACCCTGCACAAGGCCGATCTTCTTCGACGAGTTCGGGCCGCAGCCCTTGATCGCCGCTTCGGCCTCGAGCTGGCCAAGCCGGTCCCAATCACTGCCGATAAAGGCGTCGGCCGGGAAGTTGGCGGGATTGTCGACCAGGATGACATAGGTGCCGGCGGCCTGTGCCTTCTTCATCAGCTTGGAATAGGAGTTGAGGTCCGGCGCGTGGATGATCAGCACATCCGGCCTGGTGTCCGAGGAGATGGCGTCCGTGATCGCCTGCGCGCCGGCATCGACGACCCAGTTCGGGTCGCGCGTCTCGAACACGCCGCCCCAGGCCTCGACTTCGGTCTTCAGATAGTGCGCCCAGCCCTGCGCTAGGTCGAAGCCCATTGCCAGCGGCACCAGCATGACGCGCTTGCCCTTGAGCGCCTGCGCGTACGCAGCCGGCCCCGGATCGTCGGCGGCGAAGGTTGGCGCCACGAAGGCGGTGACAGCGAGCGCCGTGGCGGCGGCCATGAGTGTCTTGATCAGTTTCATGTCGGATCCTTTTGCTTTGGTCGTTGTTATCAGCGGCCGGCCCCAACCGTCCGCCGCAGTTCAGGTCTAAATGTCGCCCTGCTGGGCGGTCTGCTCGTCACGTGGATTGATGATGCCGTCGACGATGATGGCGCCGAGCAGGATCGCTGCCTTGATCAGGTTCTGGTAGAGCAGCGGAATGTCGATGATGGTCATGGCGTTGAGCAGGATGCCGATCAGTGCCGCACCGACCAGCACGTTGCGCACCCCGCCGCGCCCGCCGGACAGGCCGATGCCGCCGATAACCGCCACCAGCACGATATCGTAGAGCAGCGTCGAATTGACGACGCGGGTATTGATCGAATGCAGGCTGGCCGCCGTCAGCAGGCCGGCGACCAGTGCGACGAAGGCGGAAAGCACATAGCGCAGCACCAGCATCGGCCGCACCGGCATGCCGATGTTGCGGGCGGCCACCGGATTATCGCCGGCGAAATAGATATAGCGGCCCCATTTGGTGTAGCGCAGGAACAGGAAGAACAGGAAGGCCAGCCCTGCGAAGACGAAAACCTCGATGGGAATGTCGAGGAAGCGCAGGCCACCGAGCAACTCGACCCAATGGCCCTGCGGCACCGGCACGGCATCCTGCGTGATCAGTTGCGAGCGTACATAGCCGAAGACGAAGGAGCCTGTCGCCAGCGTCACGAAGATCGCCGGCACGTCGGCATAGGCGACGAGAAAACCATTGAGCAGGCCGATGGCCAGCACACCGGCCAGCACATAGGCGAAGGCAAGCCCGTCCGGCGTCCCCGAATTCAGCAGTTGCAGGTACCAGGCGACCGACATCGCCATGATCGCGACGGCAGAGAGGTCGATGCCGCGGCCGATGATGACCACGGCCATGCCGAGCGCAAGGATGCCCAGCACCGACACGGAGCGGACGATGGCGACGAGATTGTTGGGGTCGATGAAACCTGGCAGGCCTATAGCCGCTGCAACGAACAGCACCACGGCGATGGCAAAGACAATGCCTTCCTGGTTCAGGCTCCTGAAATTTGGCCAGCCGATGGTGTTCATGTCTGCGTTTGCCCCGATGGCAGCGCTGCCATCCCTGGGAAAGAACGCTAATCGGCCCAACGCCGGTTCGTCAAATGAATCCGCGCCCGGAACCCAGGCCGGCTGCGATATTTATCGAGTGGACGCATCGATTGCCGAAGCTGGCGCAATGCGCGGAAAACTCTGCGCTTTTGGCAATTGGTTGCGCCATTGCGGCCGCACGCGAAAGCGCTGCACCAAGGCAAAGGGACAGGACGGAATTTATCTCCGCATCAGGCGGAAAAATCGATCTGAATTTCCCGGCGAGTGCCCGGAAACCTCAGCGCCCGCACCTGGCGGGAGCACGAGAAAACGCAACGCCGCCACCAGCCCGATGGCGCCGATCACCAGAAAGGCTACTCGAAAATCCACAAGATCGAGAGCGGGGCGATCCCTGACGATCTGCGACAGATTAAGGATCGCCGCCGCCACCGCGACGCCAAACAGCATCGCCACCTGCTGCAGCATCGAGGACAGCGTCGCCGCCGAGCTTCGTTGCGACGCATCGATGTCGGCGAAGGCCAGCGTGTTAAGGGCGGTGAACTGCATCGAGCGCGACAGGCCGGCAATCAGCATCAGCGCCACCACCAGCGCTTGCGGCGTCTGCGGCGAGATCGCTCCGCAAGCCATGATCGAGGCCGAGGCGATGATGCCGTTGACGACCATCACCGAGCGGAAACCGAAACGGCGCAGCGTCGGCGTGGTCACCGTCTTCATGCCGAGATTGCCAAGGAAATAGGCCAGGATCATCAAGCCGGCATCGACAGGCGAAAGGCCGAAGCCAACCTGGAACAGCAGCGGCAGCAGGAACGGCGTGGCGTTGATCGCCACCCGGAAAATGGTGCCGGCGGCAAGCGTCGAGATGGCGAAGGTCAGCACCTTGAACGAGGAGAGATCGAGCAGCGGATGCGGCGCGCGCCTGAGATGGCGCACCGCCAGCCAGCCGAGGACGATGCCGGCTACGATCAGCAGCGCTGTCGGCAGCACGCCGTCCTCGGGATGCGCGATACGCTCGAGACCGTAGAGCAGCAAGGCAAGTCCCGCCGATGTCAGGAAAAAACCGGGCCAGTCGAGCGGCTTGGGGTCGGCCTCGCGGTCGCCTGGGATGAAACGGGCGACCAGCGCCAGCCCGACCGCGCCGAGCGGGATGTTGATGAAGAAATTCCAATGCCAGGACAGATAGGTGGTGATGAAGCCGCCGAGCACCGGCCCGACCACCGGCGCAAACAGTGCTGGCCAGGTGATCAGCGCCGTGGCGTTGAGCAGTTCGGATTTCGACGCATTGCGCAGGACGAGAATGCGCCCAACCGGCGTCATCAGCGCGCTGCCGAGCCCTTGCACGACACGTGCGGCGACGAACTGGGTCAGGGTTTGCGAGAGGCCGCAGGCGAGCGAAGCCAGGGTGAACAGGACGATCGCCAGCAGGAAGATGTTGCGCGCCCCGAACCGGTCGGCGAGCCAGCCCGACAGCGGCACGAACACCGCCATGGTCAGCATGTAAACGGTGATGCCGATGCTCATCGCCACCGGCGACACGCCGAAGGAGGCGCCCATCTGCGGCAGCGATGTCGAGATGATCGTCGAATCCAGCAACTGCATGAAAAAGGCGATGGCGACGATCAACGCCACGCGCCGCGCATGGGTGGCCGTTTCGGACAAGGTTGCGATCTCGGGAATGGCAGTCATGACGGAACCGGTTTGAACAGCATCTCCCCGGCGACGTCCAGAGACGTCGCAACAAACTTTCGTGTGCCGCCATGGCCTGCTATGGAATGGATGGGGCCGTCAAGGAGAGTATACGCGTAACATGAAGCCCATCTACATCGACTACCTCAATGCCCTCGACATCGATGCCCTTGCCATGACCGATGGCGAAATCATCGCCGCCGTCGAGGCTGGCCTGGTGGCGCAAGGCAAGGGCCAGACGGTGATCGAACCGCGCGTCCATCTCGAGCCGGACCCGTCCTTCCACGGCCATTTCAACGTGTTGCGCGGCTACGTCGCGCCGCTCGACACGGCCGGCGTCAAGATCGTCGGCGACTATGTCGACAATTACCTGCATGGCCTGCCTTCCGAATTCGGCATCCTCAACCTGTTCGACCCGCGCACCGGCGCGCCGCGCGCCATCCTCGACGCCACCGTCATCACCGACATGCGAACCGGCGCCGTCACCGCCATCGGCGCCAGGCATCTGGCGCGCAGGAATTCCAAGGTGCTGGCCCATATCGGCGCGCGCGGCACCGCCTACTGGAATGTGCGCCTGCTCGACCATCTCTTCGACTTCGACGAGATTCGCGTCCATTCGCGCCGCCCGGAAAGCCGCGACGGTTTTGCCGCCGAACTCTCAGCCGATCTCGGCAAGACGGTCACAGCGGTGGCCGACTGGAAAAGCTGCATCGAGGGCGCCGACATCGTCGTCGAGGCCTCGCGGCTGCCGGAGCCGCAGCCGTTGCTGAAGACCGAATGGATCAAGCCCGGCGCGCTGGTCGTGCCCTATGGCACGATGAGCGCGGTGGAACTGTCGTTGACCGACATCATGCAGAAAATGGTCGTCGACGATTGGGGCCAGTGCAAGGGCGGCAAGTTCGGCTCGCTACGCGCCCATGTCGAGACCGGGCGGCTGAGCGAGAAGACGCTGCATGCCGAACTCGGCCAGATCGCCGCCGGCCTGAAAGTCGGGCGCGAAAGCGACGACGAAACGATCCTGTTCTGGCATCGTGGCCTGTCGCTGTCTGATATCGCGTTGGGCAAGGCGATGCTGGCCAAGGCGCAGGCGCAAGGCATCGGCCAGAGACTGCGCTTCGCATGAGCGCGCTCGTCCTCACCGGAACCGGCGTCGGCGTCGGCGATGTCGCTGCGGTCGCCCGCGATGGGCGCAAGGTGGAGATCGGACCCGATGTCATCGGCAGGCTGGAGAAGGCACGAAGAGTGCTCGACCAGGCTGCAGCGTCCGGCCAGCAGATCTATGGCTTGAACACCGGGCTCGGCGCCAATCTCGGCACTGCTGTAGAGGGCGATGCCGGAGCCTTCCAGCGCCAGTTGCTGGAGGGACGCAGCGGCGCCGTCGGCGAAGGATTGCCGGTCGATGCCGTGCGGGCAAGCATGGCCGCGCGTGCAGCGATGCTGTCGGTTGGCGGATCCGGCCTTTCGTCTTCCGTCTTCGTTGCTTTGCTCGACGCGCTCAATGCCGGCGTCCATCCCGTCATGCCCTCGCTCGGTTCGATCGGAGCCGGCGACCTGGTGCTGATGACGGCACTCGCCCGCATGCTCACCGGCGAAGGCGAAGCCGACTATCAGGGCCGTCGCATACCGGCGGCCAAGGCGCTGATGATGGCGCGCCTCGCCCCGATCAGCCTGGCGCCCAAGGACGGGCTATCGCTGATCAACGCATCGGCGGTTTCCGCCGGCAGCGGCGCACTTGCGGTGACGGATGCCCTCACTGCCCTGGCCCAGCAACAGCATGCCGGGGCTTTGACCATGGAAGGTTTTGGTGCCAACCGCACCATCCTCGACCCGCGCCTGCATATGGCGCGCCCGGCAGCCGGCCAGCAGGAAGCAGCCAAGGTGCTGCACAATCTGCTCGTCCGAGACGACGCGCCGGCACCGACCACCTTGCAGGACCCGCTGTCGATCCGCTGCATGCCGTCGGTCCATGGCGCACTGATCGAGGCGATCGGCCAGGCGAGACAGGCTGTCGAGATCGAGCTCAACGCCGCCGCCGACAACCCGCTGGTGCTGGGCGATGATGAACTGGTACTGTCGACCGGCAATTTCCACACCGCCGCACTGGCGCTCGCCTTTGAGACGCTCGGCCTGGCGATCGCCCAATGTGCCGCGGCCAGTGCCGCGCGCTTCATCCAGCTCACCGGTTCGGGCCGCAATGGCCTACCGAAATATCTGTCGCCGGTCGGCGGCGCCTCCGCCGGCTTCGTACCGCTACAGAAGACAGTGACCTCGATCCTGGCCGCCATCCGCCACAAGGCCAATCCGGTGATGCTCGACTTTCTGGCCGTGTCGGAGGGCGTCGAGGATCACGCCACGCAGACACCTCTGGCGGTTGCGAAATGCGCAGGGATGATCGCGCTGTGGCGGCGGCTGATCGCCTTCGAATTGATGGCCGCCGCGCAGGCCGTCGACCTGCGCGACGGCTTCACGCTGGCGCCGCGCACCGCCGCAATTCACACGGCAATCCGCGCTCTCGTCCCCATGCTGAAAGAGGACCGGCCGCTCGGTATCGACGCCGAAGCGCTCTACGCCGCGCTCGCCGGCGCCAGTTGGCCGGCCTGACGCGGCTTCTCAGAAGACGATGGTCTTGTGGCCGTTGAGCATGACGCGGGCTTCGAGATGCAGCTTGACGGCGCGCGCCAGTACCCGGCTTTCGATGTCGCGCCCGACAGCGACGAAATCCTCGGCGCTCATCGCATGGGTGACGCGTTCGGTCTCCTGATCGATGATCGGGCCCTCGTCGAGGTCGGAAGTGACGTAATG
>NZ_RZQE01000277.1:0-7948 GCF_004022955.1 Mesorhizobium sp. M7A.F.Ca.US.002.01.1.1
CCTTGGGAGCTGAAGCCTATGCGAGGCTCGCCAAGATCAAGCACAGATACGATCCGGACAATCTGTTCCGCCTGAACCAGAACATCCTGCCAATGCACTAACGCACAATTCAAGTCGGGCGTACGGTAGCGACTCTCGCCTGGTCGTAGTGGCTTTGAACGCGCTGAGTCGCGAGGGACGCCCCAGCGTGGTCGCCACGATGCCGCTTTCAATCAGTGACAGATCTGTCCGCAACGACCGAGATTGGGCGCAAGCTGGTCACGGCTCCACTTGTGAAGTGGAGCCGCACCTGATCAAACCTCCGTTGCCTCCGAAAGTTCGAGAGCATCCTCAACATCGACGCCCAGATAGCGGACCGTGTTCTCGATCTTGGCATGACCGAGCAAAATTTGGATGGCTCGCAGATTTCCCGTCGCTTTGTAGATGATCGAGGCCTTGGTGCGACGCAGGGAATGGGTTCCGTATTCCTCTGGTCAAAGCCCGATCGCCTCGACCCATTCGTCGACGAGGCGGGCATACTAACTTGTGCTCATGTGAGCCCTTGGATTGATCCTGCTCGGAAACGCGTAATCATCGACTGTCCCGCCGCGTCGCTCCAGCCATGCGAGAAGGCTGGAGCGTGTGTCGCTCATCAACTGGTACTGAACAGGTCGGCCGGTCTTCTGTTGGATGACCATCGCGCGACTTCGGATTTCCGTCCTACAACAAGGTGGCCGATTTGATCTTGACCAGATCGCAGCCGCGCAACTTGCTGTCGATCGCCAAATCGAAGAGCGCTCTGTCTCGCAGACGCCGCTCTCGATCGAGATAGAAGCGTATCGCCCCATATCTGTCGAGTTTCAGAGGGCGTTTCGTTCCGATCTTCTTGCCTGCATTCCATGCGCGGCGATCGGAGGCGGCAAGGTCGTAGCACGAGTGTCCCATTTCGTTTCTCCTTCGGCCATGATGGCCACCGGAGAAACGTCGGTCGACGGTTATGGGCCGAAACTTGCCCTTCGGAATTCGGAACGAAGTTGTCGACAAGCAGCCCTTCAGCCTATGACGGCGTTCGTCGCTGTTGATGCTACCTGCTCTGTTTGGCTGTCGGCAGCGATGCGCGAAGCTAGTCCGTTGCTGGCACCACATTGCCGAGCCTCATCGGCCTGGCAATTGACCGATCATGTTTTACCCCGGCCTACAGGCAGGTCCTTGATCGGCTGCTGATAGAACATGCCGGTCGTGTCTTTGCGAGCGTCGATGAGACAGTACTTGCGGAGTTTGGTGGCCCTGTCGAGGCGTTGCGGTGTTTGACAATCAGGCAGACAATCGTTCACAGCTATGGATGCAAATCACGCCTTCCAGAACGGCTTTTGAAGTTCCGCCTCGACGGCAGCCGGGGTGAGAACGACGTCGTCGATCCGCTGAGGCCCATCTTCCGCCAGTCGCTTCAGTTCCTCGCGATAGTACTTGCGCTCGCGCCAGACCGCGACCAGGCCGCGCAGGGCGAAGAGTCTCGCCCAGACCGATACCGGTTCAGTCGTCCACGTCGGCTGTTCGCTCCAGAGAGACTGGTAGAGTCTTGAGGTAAAAGAAAGCTGCGTGCTCATTTGGCTCGTCCTTTCTTGGTGCTGCTAAAGTCGATAACGCTACTTTGGCGGATGAGCGGACCTGCGTACTAAAGCGCGGCCGAAACTGTTCCGAAAAATTCCGAAACGTTTAATATGGCGGGATGCAACGGGTTCACCTCACCTTTGGTCCGTTCCTGCTCGACCCTGAGAAGGGGACGCTCCTGCGACATGAAATACCGATCTCCATCGGGCATCGCGGCATCACGCTGCTCGCCACGCTTGCGGCCCGGCCCGGCGACATCCTGACCAAGGACGAGCTGATGGAAGCTGCCTGGCCGGGCCGGGCGGTCGAGGAAAGCAATCTCACCGTCCAGGTTGCGACGCTGAGGAAGGCGCTCGGCCCCACCGACCAAGGTGGCGACTGGATCGCCACCGTGCCTCGCGTCGGCTACCGCTTCACCGCGCCTGTCGAGCGCGTGGAAGGTTCAGTGCAGCGACCAATCGCGCCGTCCGGCAAACCCACCATTGCCGTGCTGCCCTTCGCCAATTTGAGCGGCGATCAGGACCAGCATTATCTGAGCGACGGCATCACCGAAGATATCATCACTGAACTGGCGCGATACCGGTCGCTCGTGGTGATCGCGCGTAATTCATCTTTTCAGTTTCGTGGGCCAGCGCCGGAGGGCGCGGAAGTCCACCGGCAACTCGGCGCGCGCTACCTCGTCGAGGGCAGCGTGCGACGGCTCGGGAGCCGTATCCGGATCACGGCGCAGCTGATCGACGGCGCCAGCGGCTTCCATTTGTGGGCTCAACGCTACGACAGGGCGCTTGAGGACATCTTTTCGGTTCAGGAGGAGGTGGCGGCACTCGTGGCTTCAACCGTCCAAGGCGCCGCCGAGGCAGATGCGACTAGCCGCTCGCGGCGAACGCCGCCGGCCGATTGGGCCGCCTACGACTACTACTTGCAGGGTCGCGCGCACTACCATCAGTATGAAATGGACAAGGGCGAATCCATGTTTACCCGGAGCGCCGAACTCGATCCGACTTTTGCTCAAGGTCATGCCTATCTAGCGCAGTGCCTGGTTGCGCGATTCTGGTACGACCGCGATCCTCGTACGCTGCAAAGTGCCTTGCGGTCTGCGCGCACAGCGCTCCTGCTCGACCGGAATGACGGCATCTGCAACCAGAGCATGGGTCTCGTGCTTGTACATATGCGCCAGCATGGGGATGCCGGACTGCATTTCCAGCAGGCCCGTTCGCTCAATCCGCACGACGTCAACATTGCCGGAGACTATGCAAGCTGGCTCAACTACGGCGGCCAGCCTCAGCAGTCCTTGGCGGTCCTCGAAAGGGCCATACTGCTCGACCCGTTGCCCCCGGTCTGGTTCTGGGAGGTGAAGGGAAGCGCGCTCTTCCTGCTCGGCCGATATGCCGACGCCATCGACGCTTATCGGAAGGCCGGCGACCAGTTCTTCATCCATGCCTTTCTCGCGGCGGCCTACGCCCATCTAGGCGAGATGGAAAACGCGCATGTCGCAGTCGAAGCCACACTGAGGCTGCAACCAGACCTCTCGCTTGGCTACCTTGCCCGCCTTCCCTTCGCAGACCCATCTTCCTTCGAGCACTTCCTCTCCGGCTTCAGAAAGGCCGGCTTTTTATAGGATCCAGCCGGTCCGACAACTCATCGCCGCAGTTGCGTGCATGTGAGCAGTAAGAAGGACGATGGCAATGATAATCGACAGGACAACCTCCCATACTGTTGGAACCTGACATACGGGGTCATTGCTGGATCAGGCCCGTCGTCCAGCAACGCAGTCATGTTACCTTTGGCAGACCGTCCGCTTTCGGGCGAAGGTAAAGTTTGCCGAACGTCCGAGATCAGGCGCATTGCTGCCGCCAGCCGGCAACCGCTGCGAGGTGAGGAAGGACAATGGGATTGTGCCTGGCGCCTGATCGCTCGCATCGAGAAGAAAGACCCGCCATGTGGAAGCTGCCGGACCCGATCACCACGGTCGGGCGTCACGGCATCCTGTTCGGGACCGCCATACTCCCATGAGTGCCAGCGACGGCTGGTTCAACCTTCGGCAACAATATCTGCTCGTTATGTGAAACTGGAAAGAAACGCGCAGTCGCGCGACCTTCTCTACACTGAGGTACTTGGATATCGCTCGCGCAGTATCCTCTCGACTTGACGCGTGTCCACGGTGCCCGGAATGTCAGGCGCACGCCTGAGTTCACCAAGTGGGTTCTCTCGACCCGGCAGTGGGGCTGCCTCGCCTGGTCCGCTCGGATTGCTACCAATACCAGCTGTGTTTTGGGCATGCGTTTGAGGGCCAGTCTTCAGAGCCTCGCCGGACAGGTGGAAATGAGCTCGGTGCGATCAGCATGGACAAGTACCTTGCTCGAACTTGACATAGCCGACGTCTTCGCGGCCCGCCATGCACTCGACGGCGATGGCCATCCCGGCTCCAACCTTGAAGCTGTTCTCTGGCACTAACTATGGTCCGCCCCAGCCCAGTCCGAATGAATGGCCATGGATTGGGTAGCCGCAAAAAATTCCGCGGCCGTCAAGAACATCGAGTACTGCCTTGTACAGATCGCTTGCCGTTACGCCAAGGCGGCATGCGGCCACGCCTGCCTCAATTCCGGCAATGGCAACCGTCGTAGATTTCATTCTGCCGCGCGGACCACTTTCCCCGACAACGACAGACCTTGAGAAGTCCCAGACCTAGCCTTCGACAGAAGGCGATGAGGGCCTGCCCCTCAGACCCCGTGAACATCATGCGAACACGACGCCAAAAGCTTCATTGCCCTCATCTCGCGGCAGATCCAATGCTGACGCAAGGAATCAGCCGTCGGCGGCCGCTCAAAATTTACCATTCTCATGAATAGTCCCAAATATTTAACACCTACCGATATCTTGGCGGCTATAGTCCGGGCCGCGCTGGTGGACTTGGAAATATCTCGGCATGTGCGGTTTTAGCGGCTATTTCGGCACTGTCCGGGATGGGAGGGCGCTCCTTGAAAGGATGACGGCTGCCATTGCCCATCGCGGCCCCGATGAGCAGGGGTTCTTCACCACAAAGGCGGCCGGCCTCGGCCATGCGCGGCTGTCCATCGTCGGTCTCGGGGACGGCCAGCAGCCGATGTCCGATGCGACGGGCGATCTGACGATCGCCTTCAACGGCGAGATCTTCAACTATGTGGAATTGCGCGAGCAGCTTCGCGCGAAAGGCCGCCATTTCCGGACAACCAGCGACACCGAAGTGATCCTGCATCTCTATGACGAGATGGGGGAGGATTGCGTCTCCGCGCTCAATGGCGATTTCGCCTTTGCGCTCTGGGACGGCCGCCGCCGCCGCATGGTTCTGACGCGCGACCGCATGGGGGTCCGGCCGCTCTTCTATACAAGGCAGGGCGAACGGCTTTACTTCGCCTCGGAGGTCAAGGCGCTCCTCCAGGCCCCGGGCGTCGCGGCCGAGATTGATCCGGTCGCACTCGACCAGATCTTCACGCTCTGGGCCCCGATCGCGCCGCGCACGCCCTTCCGCAACATCTACGAGATCGAACCCGCAAGCCTGATGATCGTGCAAGAGGGCAGCGTCTCGACCCGGCCCTACTGGAGTCTGGAGTATCCCGACCGGGACGCGCCGCCCCGGCACGGGGACGAGCGTGCCGCGGCCGAGGAACTGCGCGCCCTCCTTACGGAGGCGACCCGCATGCGCATGCGCGCCGATGTGCCAGTCGGCGCCTATCTGTCTGGCGGCCTCGATTCCTCCATCACATCGGCGCTGGCGGCGGGCATGGCGCCGGGTGGCCTCAGGACCTTCTCGGTCACCTTCGATAGCGCCGAACATGACGAGAGCCCCTTCCAGATCGAGATGGCCCGTGCGCTCGGCACGCATCACAGCGCCGTCGCCTGCGGGGAAGGCGATATCGCCGCCGTCTTCCCTGACGTTATCCGCTTCACCGAGCGGCCGATCCTGCGCACTGCCCCTGCCCCGCTCTACAAGCTCTCGAGCCTCGTGCGCGAGGCCGGCTTGAAAGTGGTGCTGACGGGCGAAGGCGCCGACGAAGTCTTTGGCGGCTACGATATTTTCAAGGAGGCCAGGGTTCGGCGCTTTTGCGGGAGACAGCCCGGCTCCCGCATCCGGCCGCATCTGTTCCGCAAGCTCTACCCCTATCTTCCGGGCCTAAGGCAGCAATCGGCCGAGTACCTGTTCTCCTTCTTCGGGGCTAGCGGCGCGACGCTTGACGATCCGCTGTTCTCCCATCGGCCGAGGTTCGACGGCACGGCGGCGACGAAGCTGTTCTACTCGGGCGATCTGCGTGCCACATTGTCCGGATATGACGCCGCCGAGGAGCTCGCCGCGCGGCTGCCCGAGGCGTTCGCCCGCTGGCATCCCTTGCATCAGGCGCAATATCTGGAAGCCCGCTTCCTTCTCCCTGGCTATATCCTGTCCAGCCAGGGCGACCGCATGGCGATGGCCCACGGCATCGAGGGCCGCTTTCCCTTCCTCGACCATCATCTGGTCGAGTTTGCCGCCGGCCTTCCTCCCGAGATGAAGCTGAAGGGGCTCGTGGAGAAGCATATTCTGCGGGAGGCGACCAAAGACCTGCTGCCGGCCGCCATCGGCCGGCGGACCAAGCAGCCCTATCGCGCACCGGATAGCCAGTCCTTCGTTGGGCCGGGCACGAGGGACTATGTCCAGTCGGCCCTGGGCGACGCCGCAGTCAGCGCCGGCGGGCTCTTCAATCCGAAGGCAGTGGCAAAACTACATGAGAAATGCAGCCGCCAGCCGGCCTCCGGCTTTCGCGACAACGCGGCCTTTGTCGGCATCCTGTCGACGCAGCTGTGGCTGACGACTTTCACCGGCACAGGCATTTGCAACGCAAAGGCCGCCTGACACCACCAAGGAAAGCGAACGACATGACCGATACGATCCAAGACGCAGTGAAGGCCTTTGTCATCGAGAACTTCCTGTTCGGCGACACCACCCACGCCCTCGCCGATACGGACTCGCTGATCGAGAACGGCATCATCGATTCGACCGGCGTTCTGGAACTGGTGGCCTTTATCGAGGACCATTGCGGAATCACAGTTGCGGACGCCGATATTGTGCCGGCCAACCTCGATTCACTGGCGCGCATCACGGCCTTCATCACAGCGAAGACCGCATCGCTCGTCGCGGCGTGACGGCTGGCAGCGGAAGGCCCGAGCTCATGCGGGTCGAGCAATTCCTCATCACGAACGCGGCCGCGCATGGCGCGAAGACGGCGCTTGTCACCGACCGGGAGCGGTTGCGCTATGACGAGCTCGACGATCTGTCGAACCGGCTTGCGACCGCTCTCGCCGAGAATGGCGTGCAGCGCGGCGACCGCGTTCTCGTCTTCATGGACAATTGCTGGGAAGCCGCCGTCTCGATCTTCGCGGTTCTCAAGGCGGGCGCGACCTTCAGCCCGATCAACGCCTCCACCAAGGCCGACAAGCTCGCTTATGTCATCGACGATTGCGAGGCTGCGGCGATCCTGACTCAGGCCAAGCTGATGCCTGTCGTGATCCAGGCGCGTGCGCTGTCGGACCGGCCGTTCTTCGTCGCGTCTACGCAAGCGCCATCCAGCCATACGCCGGATGGCGCTGCCTCCTTCGAGGATTGTCTCAAGGTCGCGCCGGTGCCCATTCGCCATGGCGGGATCGATATCGACCTCGCCATGCTGATCTACACCTCGGGCTCCACCGGCCGCCCCAAGGGCGTGATGATGACGCATCGCAATATCGATGCCGCGGCCGAATCCATCACGACCTATCTGCGCAACACCCGTGACGACATCATCCTCAATGTCCTGCCCCTGGCTTTCGACTACGGCCTCTATCAACTGCTGATGGCGACGAAGCTCGGCGCGACCCTCGTCCTCGAAAAATCATTCGCCTTTCCGCAGGCCATTTTCGAGCGCATCCGCGCCGAGAAGGTCACCGGTTTCCCGCTGGTGCCGACGATGGCGGCGCTGATCCTGCAGATGCGCGATTTGGCGCCGGGTTTCCTGCCGAGCCTTCGCTATATCTCGAACACCGCCGCCGCCCTGCCGCCGGTGCATATCGCCCGGCTGCGCGAGCTGTTCCCCGGCGTACGGCTCTTTTCCATGTACGGTCTGACGGAATGCAAGCGCTGCACCTACCTGCCCCCGGAGGAGCTGGACCGCCGGCCGGGTTCCGTCGGCATCGCTATTCCCAACACGGAAGCGATCGTCGTCGACGATGAGGGCAACCGCGTGCCACCGGGCGTGGCGGGCGAGTTGGTCATCCGCGGCCCGCATGTCATGCAGGGCTATTGGCGCAACGAGGTGGCCACGGAGCAGATGCTGCGTCCCGGGCCGCATCCCTGGGAAAAGCGGCTCCACGC
>NZ_RZQE01000278.1:0-7939 GCF_004022955.1 Mesorhizobium sp. M7A.F.Ca.US.002.01.1.1
CAAGCTGGAAGAGGCCGAGAACACCCTGCGAAAATGGAAGCGGGGGGCCGACCTCGCGCCGACGGCGGCGGGACAGGTGCCCGTGGAGATCATCGACGCCTTGTCGGACGATCTCGCCACCTATGCCACCTTCCAGATCCTGACCCAGTTGGCCGGCGAGGCAGTGGACGGCAACGATGCCGCTGCATCGCTGAAGGCGTCGCTGCTGTTCCTCGGCTTCGACGTCGCGTCGGCGAAGGTTGATGAAGGCCACGTCGCCAAGGCCATCGCCAAGCGTCTCGCGTTCATCGCCGCCAAGAACTGGGCCGAAGCCGACCGCATCCGCGACGACCTGCTGGCCCAAGGGATACAGTTGAAGGACGGCAAGGATCCGGTCACAGGCGAACGCATCACCACCTGGGAGGTAAAAAGATGATCGATCATCTCGGCATCAACGTTGCCGATTTCGACGCTTCGAAGGCTTTCTATGACAAGGCGATGGCGCCGCTTGGTGCCGCGCTGTTGTATATGGTGCCGCTGGAGTACACCGGCGGTAAAAAGGTCGGTGGCTACGGTCGCGATCGGCCGGTATTCTGGCTGCAGGAAGGCAAGGATGGTCAGAAGGCCCATCAGCACGTCGCCTTCACCGCGCGCAGCCGCGCCGAGGTCGAAGCCTTCTATGCTGCGGCGCTTGCCGCCGGCGGCAAGGACAATGGCGGGCCGGGCCTGCGCCCGCACTATCACCCGGACTACTATGGCGCCTTCGTCCTCGATCCCGACGGCAACAACGTCGAGGCCGTCTGCCATGCGCCGGAGTGATCAGCGATGAGCCTCGACAACCGACCGATCTACACCGGCGGCTGCCAGTGCGGCGCGGTGCGCTTTCGCGTTGAAGGCGCTTTGGGCGACGCTTCGGTCTGCCATTGCCGCATGTGCCAGAAGGCGTTCGGCGCGTTCTACGCGCCGCTGGTTTCGGTGCGTGGCGCCAGGCTCGACTGGACGCGCGGCGAGCCGAAATACTTCCGTTCGTCCAACCATGTCGATCGCGGTTTTTGCGCCGATTGCGGCACGCCGCTGACCTTCACCGCGCCGGACGGGGTTGGCCTCGCCATCGGTGCGTTCGACAATCCAGCGGAGATCGTGCCGCTGATTCAATGGGGGATCGAGGCAAAGCTGCCCTATGTCGACTCGATCCCGCAACTGCCGGGCGAGGACACCATGGCCGACATGTCGTCGGCCTCCTATCTGGCCGATCTCGTTTCCTACCAGCACCCCGACCACGACACCGAACAATGGCCGCCAAAGGAAAGATCATGACCGATCAGGTAAGAACCGGCGGCTGCCAGTGTGGCGCCGTGCGCTTCCGCGTTCATGGAGCGCTCGGCCGTCCGTCCATCTGCCATTGCCGCATGTGCCAGAAGCAGTTCGGCTCGTTCTTCGGCGCGCTGGTCACGGTGCCCAGAGATGGCGTCGAATGGACCCATGAAGAGCCGAGTTACTTCCAGTCGTCGGTCAACATCGATCGTGGTTTCTGCGCCCGCTGCGGCACGCCGCTGACATATCGGCAGCCCGGCGGGCTGGAAATCGCGATCGGTGCCTTCGACGACCGTTCGGACCTGGCACCGCAGATCCAGGTCAACTATGCCGCGCGGTTGCCCTGGGTGGAGACGATCTTCGATCAGCCCGTCCACCAGGATCCTGATTATTACAACAGGCAGGAATCCATCATCTCCTTCCAGCACCCAGACCATGAAACGCCGGACTGGCCGACCAAAGGTTTACAACTATGAGCAGTCAATTGCGTACGCTTTATCCCGAGATCGAGGCGTTCGATTCCGGCATGCTCGATGTCGGCGACGGCCACCAGGTCTACTGGGAGCGTTCCGGCACCAAAGGCGCCAAGCCGGCGGTGTTCCTGCATGGCGGGCCGGGCGGCACCATTTCGCCAAAACACCGGCGGCTGTTCGACCCGAAGCTCTACGATGTCATCCTGTTCGACCAGCGTGGCTGCGGAAAATCGACGCCCAACGCCTCGCTCGAAGCCAATACGACATGGCACCTGGTCGCCGACATCGAACGGCTGCGCGAAATGGCCGGCTTCGACAAATGGCTGGTGTTCGGCGGCTCCTGGGGGTCGACGCTTGCGCTCGCCTACGCCGAGACCCATCCAGAACGCGTCAGCGAACTGGTGGTGCGCGGCATCTACACGCTGACGCGTGCGGAACTGGAATGGTACTATCAGTTCGGCGTCTCGGAAATGTTCCCGGACAAATGGGAGCGCTTCCTGGCGCCGATCCCGGAGGCCGAGCGCAGCGACATGATGGCCGCCTATCGCAAGCGGCTGGTCGGCACGGATCGAAAGGCGCAGATCGAGGCGGCCCGCGCCTGGAGCCTGTGGGAAGGCGAAACGATCACGCTGTTGCCGGAGCTTGAGACAAGCGGTCCGTTTGGGCAGGACGACTATGCCGTCGCGTTCGCCCGCATCGAGAACCACTATTTCGTCCATGCCGGCTGGCTGGAAGAGGGACAATTGCTGCGCGACGCGCACAGGCTGAGCGACATCCCCGGCACCATCGTCCATGGCCGCTACGACATGCCATGCCCGGCGCGCTATGCCTGGGCGCTGCACAAGGCCTGGCCAAAGGCGGATTTCCATCTGATCGAGGGCGCCGGCCATGCTTATTCGGAGCCGGGTATCCTCGACCGGCTGATCCGCGCGACGGACAAGTTTGCAGGCAAATGACCATGACCCGCGAGCGCCTCTATCTCTTCGACACCACGTTGCGCGATGGCCAGCAGACGCCGGGCATCGACTTTTCCGTCGAGGACAAGATCGCCATCGCAAAACTGCTTGACGCTTTTGGCCTCGACTATGTCGAAGGCGGCTATCCCGGCGCCAACCCGACCGACACCGCCTTCTTCCAGGAGAAGCGCACGGAGCGCGCCAAATTCGTCGCCTTCGGCATGACCAAGCGGGCAGGGGTGTCGGCGTCCAACGATCCCGGCCTAGCGTCTCTTGTGCAATCGAAATCGGATGCCATCTGCTTCGTCGCCAAGAGCTGGGACTACCACGTCCGTGTCGCGCTCGGCTGCACCAATGAGGAGAACCTCGACGCCATCAAGGCCTCCGTCGAGGCGGCGATCGCCGCCGGCAAGGAGGCATTGGTCGACTGCGAGCATTTCTTCGATGGCATCAAGGCCAATCCCGACTACGCGCTGGCCTGCGCCAGGACCGCCTATGATGCCGGGGCGCGCTGGGTGGTGCTGTGCGACACCAATGGCGGCACGCAGCCATCGGAAGTCCGCGCCATCGTCGAGAAGGTTATTTCGTCGGGTATTTCAGGCGATCATCTCGGTATCCATGCCCATGACGACACCGGCCAGGCCGTGGCGAATTCCCTCGCCGCTGTCGAGGCTGGCGTGCGCCAGATCCAGGGCACGCTCAACGGCATCGGGGAGCGCTGCGGCAACGCCAATTTGATCTCGATCGTGCCGACGCTGGCGCTAAAGCCGGCCTTCGCCGATCGTTTCGAAACTGGCATTTCGGCTGAGGCGCTGACAGGCATTTCCAGGTTGTCGCGCGCATTTGACGAACTCCTGAACCGAGCGCCAGAGGCGCAAGCGCCCTATGTCGGCGCTTCCGCCTTCGCCACCAAGGCGGGTATCCACGCATCCGCACTGGCCAAGGAGCCGGCGACCTATGAGCACGTCCCCCCCGAAACCGTCGGCAACCGCCGCCGTGTCATGGTCTCGGACCAGGGCGGCAAGGCCAATTTCCTCGCCGAGCTGAGGCGACGCGGCATCGAGGTGCCGAAGGACGATCACCGGCTCGACGCGCTGATATCCGTGGTCAAGGAGCGCGAGGCCGAGGGCTATGCCTATGAAGGCGCCGATGCCAGCTTCGAACTCCTCGCCCGCAAGATGCTGCACGGCCTGCCGGAATTCTTCAACGTCACCTCGTTCCGCTGCATGGTCGAGCGCCGCTTCGACGCCAACGGCCAGTTGAAGACGGTCTCCGAAGCGATCGTCAAGGTGGTGGTCGATGGCGAGGAGAAGATGTCGGTGGCCGAAGGGCATGGCCCGGTCAACGCGCTCGACATCGCGCTGCGCAAGGACCTCGGCAAATTCCAGGGCGAGATCGCCGACATGGAGCTGGCCGACTTCAAGGTGCGTATCCTCAATGGCGGTACCGAGGCGATCACCCGCGTTCTGATCGAATCGCATGACGGCACCGGCGCACGCTGGTGGACGGTGGGAGTTTCCGAGAACATCATAGACGCCTCGTTCCAGGCGCTGATGGATTCCATCGTCTACAAGCTGATGAAGAACCGCGAGATGGCCGGACTGGTGGCCGCCGAATAGGGTTGAACCATCAGCGAAAGTCCATTGATCCATCAGAACTTTGCGATGGTCTTGCCAAGGTGACTGGGCCATAGCGTTGGCCCATGGCCACTGAAGCAATTACCCTGGATGCAGAGTCCAAGGCCCGGCGCGGCTTTCTGCTGGCGCTCGGCGCCTATCTGCTATGGGGATTGCTGCCCTTCTACATGAAGGCGGTCGCTCATCTGCCGCTCGCGGAAGTCATTGCCCATCGCATCGTCTGGTCGGTGCCGATCGCCGCCGCCGTTCTGATCTGGGCCGGCCGCACGGCGGATTTCAAGGCGGCGCTGCGTTCGCCACGCACCATCGCCATGGCCGCGCTGACGGCGGCGCTGATCTCGGTCAACTGGGGCATCTATGTCTGGGCGATCGCGGTCGACCGCACCGTCGAAACCGCGCTCGGCTACTACATCAATCCCCTGGTCAGCGTCGTTGTCGGCGCGCTGCTGCTCGGCGAGCGGCTCGACCGGCTGCAGATCGCGGCGGTGGTGCTGGCGGCCGTCGCCGTCGCCGTGCTGACCATCGAAGGCGGCAAGCTGCCCTGGGTGTCGCTGGCACTGGCGTTTTCCTTCGCCGCCTACGGCTTCTTCCGCAAGACGCTGCCGATCGGCCCGAGCCAGGGATTTTTGCTCGAAGTCCTTCTGCTGTCGGTGCCGGCACTTGGCTACATCGTCTATCTCATCGCGACCGGACAGGACCACATCGTATCCAACAGTGGCACGGATACGGCGTTGCTGATCGGCTGCGGTCCAGTCACATCGGTGCCGTTGTTGCTGTTCGCCTTCGGCGCCAAGCTGCTGCGGCTGTCAACCATCGGCATCATGCAATATATCGCGCCGACCATGGTGTTCCTGATCGCCGTTCTGATCTTCGACGAGCCTTTCGGCACCATCCAGGCCATCGCCTTTGCGCTGATCTGGGCGGCTTTGGCAGTCTATTCCTGGTCGATGTTGACGACAGCGCGACGCGCCGCGCCGCAGCCCGTACGGTAAGGGGGTTCGATGTACCTGCTGCATATCGCCAACAAAAATTATTCCTCATGGTCGCTGCGGCCCTGGGTGCTGATGCGCGCGCTGTATATCCCATTCGAGGAGCGGCTGACGCCATTCCCGACCGGATCGAGCTGGGATCTGTACCGTTCCTTCTCACCGAGCGGCCGCGTGCCGTGCCTGGTCGACGACGGCTGGGCGGTCTGGGATTCGCTGGCCATCGTCGAATATCTGGCAGAACGCCACCATGGCGTGTGGCCCGTCGAAGCCAAGGCGCGCGCCTGGGCGCGCTCGGCCGCCGCCGAGATGCATTCGAGCTTCACCGCATTGCGCAGCGCCTGTCCGATGAGTTGCGGCGTGCGGGTAGAGCCGTTTCCGATGTCCGATGCGCTGAAGCAGGACCTCTTTCGCCTCGGCGACCTCTGGAATGATGGTCTTGCTCGTTTCGGCGGGCCATTTCTGGCGGGCGCTCATTTCACCGCAGTAGATGCTTTCTTTGCCCCGGTGGCGTTCCGCGCACAGTCTTATGGGCTCTCCTTCGAGGGTGCGGCTGCAGCGTATCCGGCGCAGTTGCTTGCTCTGCCGGCGATGCGCGAATGGCATGCGGCTGGGCTTGCCGAGACCTGGCGCGAGCCCGATCACGAAGCGGAAGTGGCCGCCGCCGGCACCATCATCGAGGATCTTCGCGCCACTGCGTGAAAGCTGCCGGCGGGTGCTACATCTGTCCGAGCCGCCTGACAAAGAGATAGGTCGCACCCGCGATCACCATGGACACAGCCGTCACCACCCAAAAGCCCATTGGCGTGTCGACCAGCGGCAGGCCCCCAACGTTCATGCCGAACAGGCCTGAGATGATGGTCATCGGCAACAGCACCGCCGTCATCACCGACAGGACGTACAGCAGCCGGTTCGACTGCGTCGTCAGCTTTGCCATAAGCTCGTCCTGCAATAGCCGGGCGCGCGCCTGCAACTGCTCGCCGTCATAGTGCAGCGTCTGCGCCCGGTGTGAAAGGCGCGCGGCCATGTCGTTGATGCTGTCTGGCAGGTCGTTGCGGTGCGAATGATCAAGGTGACGGAACAGATTGGTCAGCGTCGCCATCTGCCTGTGGATCACCACCAGATGCCGGCGCGCGTCGACCAGGGATTGCCGTTCATTGTGCCATGCGTCGCAGACGATACGGTCTTCGATGCCGTCGAGACTGTCGCCGAGTGCCGCAAGTTCCGCCACCATGCCATCGAACGACTGGCCGACGACAGCCTCGATCAACTCGGCTGGCGAGCGGAACTTGCGCGATCCATTCTCGATCGCCTTGCGGATGTTGTCGACCGATTGCAGCGGTTGCTTGCGGGCGCCGACCAGCATCGTGTCATTGAGCGCGAAGCGGAAATGGCCAAGCCCGCCCGCTTCCGCCGAATAGTCATGGCGCAGGTCCGGCAGATCGCCATAGAGCCAGTCGTCCTCAAGGTCGATGTGGCAGCCATGGCTGGCGGATAGGAAAGCTTCACGCACGGGTGCCGGCAAAGCCCGATCGGCGCCGATTTCGTGGCGGGCCCGCATGTCGGAAAGCTGGTAGCTGCGCCATGTCCAGTGCGCGGCGGCGGCGTCCCTGGTTCGCACGCCCTCAGCGGTGAAGTGATAGATGAAGAACAATCCGTGCTCGTCGGGCAGGTAGGGCGACAGGTCGGTGCCTTCCGGGGCGAGAGAGATGTCCATGGGCGGTGCCAGATACATGTTCCGAAGATGGCGCCGCACGGCGGCTGCCTGATACTGATTCCTAGCACGCGCGAAGCCGGTTTCGTGTGACGGTTTCTTGACAGCCGATCACAGTCTGTCGATCCCCCGTGTCAATCCGGGGGTGACGCCTTCGTCACCCCCGGATGTGCCCTGTCAGTGCTTCGGGCCGAAGCCGGGGTAGGGCTTGAGGGGCACGATTGCGGCAATGTCCATCATGCCGGCCTTGACCAACGGCAAGGTGGCGAGGTGGCCGCGAACCTCAGCATCATCAGCAGCCTCGAGCATCATGCCGCTGCCCGGGATATCGCCTCGGTTCCACACCTGACGTACCGCCCCTTCGGCGTAGAGCGTGCGCCGCTGTTCGGCTTCGCCGGGCAGAAGCGGAGCGAAATCGGCATCGGTAAATTTTTCGGTGTTGCGAGCGAGAAGGGCAAAGAACTGCATGGCAGTCTCCTTTGGTTGGATGGCCGATTATCGCTTTTGGCTGGTCAGACAGTCTAAGACTGATTAGGCTAAAGTTGAGACCCAAAGGGACTTGAGCCTTGGAGGAGAAATGTTCGACCTGCGCCAGCTCCGCTATTTCGTCACGGTCGCCGAAACCGGAAATGTCGGGCGCGCAGCCGAAATGCTGCATATTTCCCAATCGCCACTCAGCCGGCAGATCATCCAGCTCGAGGAGCAGTTGGGTGTTTCCCTCTTTGAGAGGTCGAAGCAGCGGGTCCATCTCAACGCCGAGGGCCGCGCCTTCCTCACCGAGGCCCGCGCGCTGCTGTCCAATGCGCGACGTGTGGAGGAGTTCGGCCGCAACCTGGCCAGCGGCGCCGTCGGCCGGCTCGCCATCGGCTATGTCGAAGGG
>NZ_RZQE01000279.1:0-7938 GCF_004022955.1 Mesorhizobium sp. M7A.F.Ca.US.002.01.1.1
ATATCGGCGTAGAAGCCGGCCTGGCTCAGGTCGACGACCTGCAACTCCGGCTTGGTGGCGAGATGCTTGGCGATGACATCGAGCAGCGGCTTGCCGGCGCTGTCGGCTCCGAGTGCGATCTTCATGATGATGAACTCCTTTGCTTTTGTCTCTGTCTCTTTGATTTGACGCAATTCCGGACGGAAAACCGCTTCACACTTTCCCGGAATTGCTCGCGCGGTTAGCGCGCGATGGCGGCCGACGCCTTTTTCAGAATGTCGATATAGCCTTCCGCTTGCCACGCCGAGCGGCCGATGAACAGGCCATCAATATGCGGCTGGCCGATAAGTTCGGCCGCGTTGCCGGGGTTGACGCTGCCGCCGTAAAGCACAGGCGTGGCAGCCGGCAGCCGGTCAGCGGCTACCTGCTTGATCAGCGCTTGCTGCTTGTCGGCATAGTCGGCGCTTGCGGGAATGCCCTTCTCCCCGATCGCCCAGACAGGCTCGTAGGCAAAGAGGATTTCCGCCTTCGGTTGATCGCCGCTCAGCTCCTGCAGCGCGCCGAGAACCTGTGCCGTCAGCACCGCCTCGGCGCGGCCTGATTCACGCTCGTCCAGCGTCTCGCCGACGCAGATCAGTGGCACGAAACCGTGCCTGACAGCAGCTGCCGTTTTCAGTCCGACAGTCGCATCCGTCTCGCCGAAATGCTCCCGGCGCTCGCTATGGCCGAGTTCGATTACATCCAGCCCGCAGTCTTTCAACATCACTGGCGAAATCTCTCCCGTCCACGCGCCGGCATCGGCCCAATGCATGTTCTGGGCACCTACCTTCACGCGGGTGTTGGCCAGTGCCGCCTTGACCTGGCGCGCGGCGGTGAACGGCGGAATGACGAAAGGCTGTATCGCCTGATCGAAACCAGGCACGAAGGCGGCCAACGCATCGGCGAACAGCAACGCCTCGGCAAGCGTCTTGTTCATCTTCCAGCTCGTGCCGACCCAATATGGGGCCATTGTTTTTCTCCTTCGATACTCTTGCGGCCGAAGCCGGCTTCCGGGCGACGTATTCGCTCAAGTCCGAGGCTTGAGACTGTCGCGGCCACTGTCGACGTAAGGCGCCCAGAAATCCACCGACTCGCGGATCATCTCGATAACCTGATGGTCGACTGGTTCCCTCTCCCTGAAGGAAAGTTCAAGGCAAATTTCGTTGTCGGTTCCGCCACCCTGCCGAACCGCGTCCAGCAACTTCTGCGGCACTATGCGGCCATCCTTGTTGTAGGCGGCCGTGAACGGCCAATGGCCGCCCTTGTTCATGGAAGACTGCTTGATGTGGATGATCGGAGATTGCAATGGAAACGCTTTCGCCCAGGCGTAGGGATCGGTGTCGGCAGGGTTGGGTGAGGTCACGTCGCCATGGTCGATATCGACCATCATCTTCATCGGTATGGGCAGCTTCGCTGCGTCGATGGCGCCTTGCAGCGTGACGCAGCTTTCGATCGTGTGGCCGAACTCGCGGCCGACCGACATCGGCTCCCAGAACAGGTATGTCAGCCCCGCCGCCCTGGCGTGTTCGGCAACCTCGCGCCAGCATTCGAGCGCGATATCGAGAAGTGCTGCCCGCCGTTGCGGATCGTCAAAGTCCTTGTAGGTGAAGATGGCGAACTGCGTGCCCATGCCTGGCGCGCCGAGTTCGGCGGAAATGTCGGCGAAGGTCTTGAACCAGTCGACATAGTAGCGCCGGACGTCGGCGTCCGGGTGGCCGAAATGGTTGAGCCGGCCATAAGGTCCGGTCATGCCGGAGGTGATCCTGACACCGGTCCGCGAAAGCGCGCTGTTGAACAGGCGCAGGAATTTGGCAATCGTGGCCGCCGGCCAGCCCGGATTGACGAATTCATGCGTCAACTGCACGTCGCGAATGCCGATGCCATAAGCAATCGCGTCGATCAAATCGTCTGGATCGGCGAAGCGATTGACCAGAGGATTGGTGTTGAGGGAAAGCGTGAAGGCCATCAGCCCGCCGTCGCCATGATGTTACCGAACCAATCTTCGAATGCTTTCCGCTCGGCCGCATTGATATGCAGGCCATGCTTTGTGCGGCGTTCCAGTATATCGGCTGATGTGCCAGCCCATTCGGTCTCGACCAGGAACTTTGCCTCCCGTTCATACAGATCGGGACCGAAGCGTCGGCCGAGATCAGCCTCGCTTTGCGCGCCGGCGAGCAATTGCCTGGCGCGGGTGCCGTAGCTTCGAGCGTAGTGCTTCACCAACGACGGGCTGAGCCATGAAAATTCGACATGCAGATCGCTCAGAAACTGCTCGAAGTCCGCATTGGGCAGGTCGCCCCCCGGCAAGGGAATTTTGGCCGTCCAGGCTTTCTTCATCGTCGGAAAGAATGGCTGGATCTTTTCCAGCGCGTGTTCCGACAGCTTGCGGAAGGTGGTGATCTTGCCGCCGAACACCGAAAGCAGCGGTGCGTTGCCGTTGGAGGCGTCGAGTTCGAAAATATAGTCGCGCGTCACCGCGCTTGGATTGTCGGCATTGTCGTCATAGAGCGGACGCACACCGGAGAAGCTGTAGACCACGTCCTGTGGCGTCAGCTGCCGCTTGAAATAGCGATTGACCACCTTGATCAGGTAGTCGACTTCGCTGGCCTCGGCGACCACTTCCTCGGGCCTGCCTTCGTAGGGAATGTCGGTCGTGCCGATCAGCGCCAGATCGTTCTCGTACGGGTTGACGAAGATCACCCGCTTGTCGTTGTTCTGGATGAGATAGGCCTGCCGCCCCTCCCAGAATTTGGGCACGACGATATGGCTGCCTTTTACAAGCCGGACATTGCGCGTCGAATTCTGCCCGGCGACGCGGCTGACAATGTCGTTGACCCAGGGACCTGCTGCGTTGATCAGAGCGCGCGCGCGGACTTTCGTGACGGCGCCCGTGCGGCCATCCTGCATGTCGATCGACCACAGTCCGCCTTCACGGCGCGCCGCGACACAGGCGGTGCGCGTGAGCACTCTGGCGCCTCGCTGCCTTGCATCGAGCGCATTGAGCAGCACCAGGCGCGCATCGTCGACCCAGCAGTCGGAATATTCGAAACCGCGCTTGAATTCGTCCTTGATCGACGCGCCTTCAGGCGAGGTCCTCAGGTTCAGCGTTCTTGTCCCAGGCAGCCGTTTGCGGCCGCCAAGGTGGTCGTAGAGAAACAGCCCGAGCCGGACCAGCCATGCCGGCCTATCCTGCGGGCTGTGCGGTAGAACGAAGCGCATCGGCCAGATGATGTGCGGCGCCGCCTCGAGCAGCACCTCGCGTTCGATCAGCGCTTCGCGAACCAGCCTGAACTCATAATATTCGAGGTAGCGCAGGCCGCCATGCACCAGCTTGCCGGAGCGCGAACTGGTGCCTTGCGCGAGATCGTCTTTTTCGCACAGGATGACGGACAGGCCACGACCTGCAGCATCACGCGCTATGCCGGCTCCATTGACGCCGCCGCCGATCACGAAGAGATCGACGACATCTGTTGTATTGCTCAAGATCTTGCTCCTGTGCGGTGCGCCATGCCCTTCCACACCGGCCGAAGCGCCTGGCGCGCCGCAACGAAGGAAGGGAAGAGCGCATCGTATGTTTGCGAAAGCGCCTCGTCATAGGCATCGCAGTCGCCGAGAAGCGGCGTCACCCATTCGGCGGCGCAGTCTTCCATGGAGCCGTAGACGCCGAGCCCGACCGCGGCCATCATCGCGGCACCCGCCGCGCCGGCTTCCTGGCGGCTGCTGGTGCGCACCTGCGCCCTTGTCGCCGCCGCGACGATGCGACGTAGAGACGGACTGCGCGCTGCGCCGCCCGACAGGCGGATCTCACTCGGCACGGCGCCCATCGCCTGGTAGCAATCGCGAGCGGCGAAGGCCAACCCCTCGAGCACGCCGCGTGCCAGATCGCCAAAGCCATGCTTGACCGAAAGGCCGATGAAGCCGGCGCGTGCGTCAGGGTCGACGAACGGCCCTCTTTCGCCGGCTAGCGATATGTAAGGCTGGTAGATCAGCGATCCCGGCTCCGATGCTTCCATCCAAGCGTCGAGGGCCTTCAGCAACTCGTCATGAGAAGGTTTGCCGCCAGCCGTGGCGAGCACGTCGCGCGCAAGGCCAAGCACCCAGTCTATGTTGAGCGTCGCCGCCATGTTGGATTGCAATTGTGCAAAGGCGCCCGGAATAGGCATGGCGATCGTGTAGCCGGAGCCATCTGCGTTCAGCACGACATCGTCGGGAGTGGCTGCGAAGCGCGTGTGTATGCCGGTCGAGCCGATGACCGTGCAGCCGACATTGCCCGAGGGATCATAGAGGCCGGCTCCGAGCGCCGTCATGACCATGTCGACGTAGCCCAGCACCACCGGCGTGCCTTCGAGCAGGCCGGTCTCCGCCGCCGCCGATCGCGATAGCGGATGATGGTCGGTGGTGCCTTCGAGCATGGGAGGCAACAGGCGGCGATGCGTCGTCAGATCCAGGATGTCGAGGGCTTCGTCGGAATAGGTGCGCGACCGAAAATCGCCGAAGGTGAAGGTTCCCTCGGAGGGATCGGTGGCGCGTTCGCCCGTCATCTTGAAGTAGAGCCAATCCTTGCAATGCAGTGCGGTGGCCGCCCGCTCCAGCATGTCGGGATGATTCTTTTTCATGAAGGCAAGCTGGGCGCCTTGCTGGCAGGAATTCAGCCCCGTGCCGGTCAGTTCGAACCGCCTGCGATCCCGGGGATCGGCGCGCATCTCGTCCACCAAATGTCCGGCGCGGGCATCGAGCCACAGCCAGGCGCGCGAGACAGGCATGCCGTCGCTATCGATCAGCCAGGTTCCGTCGCCTTGCCCGGTGATGGCCACCGCCGCGATTCGTTGCGCGAGGTCGGGAATCTTGGCCGCGAGATCGCGAACGGTCCGCGCCATGTCGCGCCAAGTCTGGTCGAGGTCCTGCTCGGCGCCGCCGCCTTCCAGCGTGACGAAGCTATTGGGCACCGACGTCATGGCGAGCTGCCGCCCGGACAGATCGAAAGCGATCGATTTGATCACCGACGTTCCCGCGTCGATGCCGATCAGCAGGTCTTTCATGCCGCAAATTCCGATTGGTTGCGAAGGCAGTTCACGAGGGCAGTCATTTCGTAGAAGAGGCAGGGGGTGTCCGCAAGGACACCCCCTGTGCAGGTATTACTCAGACAGCACGAAGGGTGCGGTGTACTTGTCGACATTGTCCTTGGTGATGAGAAGGCAATCGAACAGCTGCTTCTCGGTCGCCGCACCGGTGGCACCCGTCTTGATAAACGAGTCCGCCTGCTGCACGGCCTTGGCCGAGAAGATGGCGACCGGCTGAAGCACGGTGTACTGCAGTTCACCGGACTTGATCGCCGCAACCGCGTCCGGGGAGCCGTCGAAGCCACCGACCTTGATGCCGGCGAGCTTGCCAGCTTCCTTCAGCGCCGCAACCGCGCCGAGAGCCATTTCATCATTGCCGCTGATCACGGCGATGATGTCGGGATTGGCTTGCAGCATGCTCTGCATCTTGTCGTGGCCCTGGGTACGATCCCAGTTGGCGACCTGCGAAGCAGCCTTTTCGAGATCCGGGTACTGGCTCAGCACAGTCGCGTAACCGTTCGAGCGCGTGGCGGCATTGTTGTCCGACGGGGCGCCGAGCAGTTCGACATATTTGCCCTTTTCACCGACGGCCTGCACCCACTGCTGGGCACCGAGAGCAGCGCCCTGCGCGTTGTTGGAAACGAGCTGCCCCTTGGCGAGGCCTTCCTGGTTGATCTCGGCATTGACAAGGAACACCGGGATGTTGGCTGCAATCGCCTTCTTCACCGCACCGACAGAGCCGTCGGCGTTGGCCGGATCGAGAATGATCGCCACCGACTTGTTGGTGATGGCGGTGTCGATCAAATTGCTTTCGGTATTGGTATCGCCCTTGTGGGCGCCGACATTGGCCGTATAGCCAAGCTTCTCGGCCTCGGCCTTGGCGACGTTGCCCTCGGTCAGCCAGTAGGGATTGGCCGGATCGTTGACGATGATCGAGATCAGGCCCGCGGCTGACGCGGCGGCCGTGAACCCAACGACCATCGCGGCCGCGAGCAGACTTTTCAGCATGGTTTTCATGTACATTCCTCCAATGATTACGCGGTGTTGCTGCCAGTTCACCTGGCAGTCTTCCCTTGGGCAGGATTGGCCGGTTCGGCCTTCCCCCGTTTCTGAGAAGTCGGTTGGCCACCTGTCGCGCTTGGGAGCTTGCTGCGGCGGCGATACTGAACGGCATTGAGGAGCACGGCGAGCACGATGACCGCGCCGGTGAACACTGTCTGCCAGTAGGATGAGATGCCGATGATCACCAGACCGTCGGACAGGAAGCCGATGACGAAGGCACCGAGCAGGGTTCCGCGGATGTTGCCGCGGCCGCCGGTCAGTGCCGCGCCGCCGATGACGACGGCCGCAATGGCCGTCAGTTCGTAGGTGGTGCCGGCGGTCGGTCCCGCCGATGTAAGCTGCGAGGACAGGATCAGGCCGGCAATGGCGGCGCAGATGCCCGACAGCACATAGACGGAAATCTGCACTGTTTTGACCGGAACGCCGGAGAGTTCGGCCGCGCGTTCATTACCGCCCGAGGCGTAGAGCCAGCGCCCGAAAGCGGTGCGGTTCAGGACGATGCTGCCAATGAGCGCGATGACCACGAGAACCACGACGCCCGTCGGCACGCCGAACAAGCGGTTGAAGCCAAGCGCATCGAAGCCGGTGTTTCCGAGCTCCGGCTTGCCGCCGAGATTGTTGTAGGTCAGGCCGCTGGTCATCAGCAGCGCCAGGCCGCGCGCCATGTACATGACGCCGAGGGTGGCGACGAAAGCTGGAACCTTGAAGCGCGCGATGAGCACGCCGTTGATCAGCCCGACGACGGCGCCCAGCATGCAGGCCAGCACCGCGACCACCCACACCGGCGGATAGAGAACGACGCCCAGCCAGCTCAGCGTCACCCCTTGCATCAGGAAGCCGGCAACGACGCCGGCCAAGCCCAGCGTCGACCCCACCGACAGGTCGATGCCGCCATTGAGGATGACAAGCAGCATGCCGATCGCGAGGATGCCGAAGATGGCGACATGCGAGGCCATGGTCAGGAAATTCGCCACCGAGAGGTAGTAGGGCGACAGGATCGAGAACACGACGATGATGACGATCAGGGCAAAGAAAGCGCGGCCCTCGAGCAGCAGCTTGGCGAGATCGAAGCCTTCGCTCGCGCTTGGACTGGACTGTTTTCTGGCCTGGCTGACATCGGTCATGGTGTGGGCTCCGAAATTCCTGGTGATCAGGCGACCACGGCTTCGCCCGAGGCGGCCATGATCTGCTCTTTGGTGGCATTGGCGCCGAATTCGGCTGAAATCCTGCCGCGGCGCATGACGACGATGCGGTGGGCAATGCTGAGGCATTCGTTGACCTCAGAGGTCGAGAAGACGACGGCAAGGCCCTGCGCAGCGCGTTCGCTCAGCAAGCGGAAGACTTCGGCCTTGGCACCGACATCAATGCCGCGGCTCGGCTCGTCGAGAAGGATAACCTTGGGATTGGTCGTCAGCATCTTGCCGATGACGACCTTCTGCTGATTGCCGCCCGACAGCGATCCGATCATGGCGTTGCCGCCAGCGGTCTTGACGGTCACCTTGCGGATCGAGTCTTCGACCAGCTCTCGCTCTCTGGAACGAGACAGAAACAGGCCCCTGGCGAACGCTTCGATGCTGGCGAGCGAAAGATTACGACCGACGGTCATCGTCTGCACCAGTCCGTCGCGCTGCCGGTCCTCGGGGACCAGCACAAGCCCTCTGGAGATACGCTGGGCAATGCTCAGCCCCGAGACGTCCTCGCCTTCCAGCAGCGCCCGCCCGCCCGCCATCGGCACTCGTCCGGCGACGGCCTCCAGCAATTCCGTGCGCCCGGCACCCATCAGCCCGTAGATGCAGAC
>NZ_RZQE01000027.1:0-28105 GCF_004022955.1 Mesorhizobium sp. M7A.F.Ca.US.002.01.1.1
CATCATCGCGACGCGCGCCGCGCTTGCTGCGGTGCCGCCGTCGATCCGCTCGGCAGCTCTCGGTCTTGGCGCCTCCAAGATGCAGATGGTGTTCCAGCACATCCTGCCGCTTGCCGCGCCCGGCATCCTCACCGGCACCATCATCGGTCTTGCGCGCGCGCTCGGCGAAACCGCGCCGCTGCTGTTGATCGGCATGGTCGCCTTCGTCGCCGATCCACCGACGACGCCTTTCGATCCGGCCACCGCGCTGCCGGTGCAGATCTATATGTGGGCGAACGAGGCCGAACGCGCCTTCGTCGAGCGTATGTCCGGCGCCATCATCATCCTGCTCGTCTTCCTCATGGCCATGAACATCACCGCGATCGTGCTTCGGCGTCGGTTCGAGCGGCGCTGGTAGAAAAAAGGCATTTTGGTATGAACATCATGACCGAACAGTCCCTTGAAAACGCAGTGGGCGACAAGATGAAGTCGAACGAAGTGATAAAAATGCGCGGCGACAAGGTCGGCGTGTTCTACGGCGAGAAGCAGGCGCTGTTCGACGTCGATCTCGACGTCCGCCTGAACCAGGTGACGGCGCTGATCGGCCCCTCCGGCTGCGGCAAGTCCACCTTCCTGCGCTGCCTCAACCGCATGAACGACACCATCGATTCAGCACGGGTAACCGGCAAGATCACGCTCGACGAAGAGGACATCTACGACAAGAACATCGATGTCGTCGAACTCAGGGCGCGCGTCGGCATGGTGTTCCAGAAACCCAATCCGTTCCCAAAGTCGATCTACGAGAACGTCGCCTATGGTCCGCGCATCCACGGATTGGCCAAGCGCAAGGCCGACATGGATCAGATCGTCGAGTCCAGCCTGAAGAAGGCGGCGATCTGGAACGAGGTCAAGGACCGTTTGCAGGAACCTGGCACGGGTCTTTCCGGTGGCCAGCAGCAGCGCCTGTGCATTGCACGCGCCATCGCCGTGTCACCCGAGGTGATCCTGATGGACGAACCGTGTTCGGCGCTCGACCCGATCGCCACCGCTCGCGTCGAGGAACTTATCGACGAACTGCGTCAGAACTATACGATCGTCATCGTCACCCATTCGATGCAGCAGGCAGCGCGCGTGTCGCAGCGCACCGCGATGTTTCATCTTGGCTATCTGGTCGAGGAGGGCGCCACCGACAAGATGTTCACCACCCCCGACGACAAACGCACCCAGGACTACATCACCGGCCGGTTCGGCTGATCTCTGGCATATGAGGGACGAAGATCATGGGTGAACATACCGTCGCATCTTTCGATGAGGATCTGGAGCAGATCAGCCAGCTGATCCGCGACATGGGCGATCTCGCCCGCTCGATGGTCGGTGGCTCGACCAGGGCTTTGCTCAATTCGGACAATGCGCTGGCGCAGCGGGTGGTTTCCGACGACGCCATCATGGATGCACGCCAGCGCGAGCTGGACGATCGTGCTATCACGCTGATCGCCAAGCGCCAGCCAATGGCCAACGATCTGCGTGCGGTAGTCGGTTCGATCCGCATGGCCGGCGACCTCGAGCGCATCGGTGACCTTGCCAAGAACATCGCCAAGCGCGTCGGCACTGTCGGGCTGAGCGTCACGCCGCACGACCTTTCGCATTCGATCGACGCGATGGCGCAGCTGGTGCTGATCCAGGTGCAGGGGGTCGTCGACGAGTATGCCGCCGCTGACGCGGCAGCGCTTGCCACGCTCAGAAACAATGATGAACGCATCGACGTCAAATACACATCGGTGTTCCGCGAACTGCTGACCTACATGATGGAAGATCCGCGCAACATCACGGCGTGCACGCACCTGTTGTTTTGCGCCAAGAACCTCGAGCGGATCGGCGACCACGTGACCAACATCGCCGAAAATGCCTATTATGTTTTGACCGGCACGCAGTTGCCAGCCAATCGTCCGAAGCAGGACGAGACGGCAATGTCCGCGCCAGCGGCATGACAGGGGTGACCAGCCGATGATCGCGCCACGCATCATGGTGGTGGAGGATGAGGAGCCGCTAGGCGTGCTGCTCCGCTACAATCTCGAATCCGAAGGTTACCAGGTCGAGGTGGTGACGCGCGGCGACGAGGCCGAAATCCGGCTGCAGGAGAACGTTCCAGACCTTCTGGTGCTCGACTGGATGGTGCCTGCGGTTTCCGGTATCGAACTCTGCCGCCGGCTAAGGATGCGTCCCGAGACCGAGCGGCTGCCGATCATCATGCTGACCGCGCGAGGCGAGGAAAGCGACCGCGTGCGCGGCCTCTCGACCGGTGCCGACGACTATCTGGTCAAGCCTTTCTCGACGCCGGAGTTCATGGCCAGGGTCAAGGCGCTGCTGCGCCGGGCCAAGCCGGAAGTGCTGTCCAGCGTGCTCAAGGTCGGCGATATCGTGCTCGATCGCGAATCGCACCGTGTCTATCGCAAGAAGAGCGAAATCCGGCTCGGGCCGACGGAATTCCGCCTGCTTGAATTCATGATGCGCCATCCAGGCCGCGTGTTCTCGCGCAGCCAACTGCTCGACAATGTCTGGGGCGAGACGATCTACATCGACGAACGCACGGTCGATGTGCATGTCGGCCGGCTGCGCAAGGCGGTCAACAACGGCCGTATGCCCGATGTCATCCGCACCATCCGTGGGGCGGGTTACGCCATTCGCGAGGACTGAACTCCCTCGTTTGAACTCACGCCACGTTCTTGCCGCCGAGACCGGATCTCGCCTGCACGCCCGGCGCAAAAATCTCCTGATCGACGAAGATCAGCGCCCGCATGGCGCAGCCTTCGCGGATCAGCGGCAGTTCGTTCGGCTCGGTGTCGAAGGAAATCGACTTGGAATGCTGGCCGCCGGCGGTCTGGGCAATCGCTTGCCGCAATGCCGGCTCGATCAGGTCGAAGGCGGCGGCGCTGACGCCGACCATGGCGACGGGGGCCGGATCGATCAGCGCGAACAGGCTGCCGAGGCCGTAGCCGAGCGCTTCGCCAGCCTTGCGGTAGGCTTCCCGCTCCGGTCCGTCCCTCTCGCGGGCGGCGGCAGCCAGGGCGCGCATGTCGGCGTCGCTGACATCGGCGACGGGTTCTGCATCCTCGCCCATCTGCCGCGCGTTGCGCCAGATGGCATAATTGCCGGCATAGGCTTCGACGCAGCCGCGCCGTCCGCAGCGACACAGCGCCCCGTTCGGCCGATGAATCATGTGGCCGAATTCGCCGCCCGAGGAATGGGTGCCGGTGAACAATTCGCCCTTCAGCACCAGCCCCATGCCGATGCCGTGCGACAAAAGGATAGCGATGAAATCGTCGCGGTAACGATCGGGATCGCGCCAGCGCAGCGCCACCGCCATCATGTTGCAGTCGTTCTCCATAATGGCGGGGACGCCGAACTCCTCTTCGAATATGTCGGCGAAGGCGATGTCGGTGTGCGGCGTGATCGGCGACCACAGCATGGCGCGGGCACGGGTGTCGGTGATGCCCTGGACGGCCAGCGCGATACGAGCGATGCTGCGCACGTCCAGGTCGGGATCTTCCAGGCGGCGCCGCACGATTGCCGTGCACTCACCGATCAGCGAGTCGCGCGACATCGTCAGCGTGTCGAGCCGACGCTGTTCCTCGGATATTACCTGGCCGGCATAGTCGATGACGGCGACCGAGAGGAAGTTCAGCGACAGCACCACGGTCATTACCGCGGCCGCTTCCGGATTGAGGCTGAGGCCGACCTGCGGACGGCCGCGTTTGAGCGAGCCGGCCTCGCTCGGCTTGCTTTCGGTCAGGATGCCTTCGACGATCAGGTCGGATGAGATCGCCGAGATCGTCGAATGGCTGAGGCTTGTGGTTGCGGCGATCTCGGTGCGCGACGGCTGTCCGGCGCGGCGCACCGCGGCGATCACCATCGCGCGGTTGCGGCGGCGCAAATCGTCGTGGCGGATTCCGACCGACATGCTCTTTCATATCCTCCCGGTCGCCGCGGTTCTTCCTGCCCTGGAACGCTGTCGGTGACGCGGTCAAATACTGGCAGAAGCCGCGCGCCGTGTCATTTATTTATTCCGAGGCCCGAAAAAAATTCGAGACGACATCAAAATCCATCAGAATCGATGTTGACAGCGTTCGGGCGTTGGCCCAGTATTTTTTCGAGGCTCGAAAAAATAGGGCCTCTGTGCCGGCCCTCGGGCCAGTTTGGTCGCGCCATACGCGGCGCAGGGAGGATAATATGAAAAGATTCACAGCCGCCATCCTGGCGGGTGCCGCCATGTCGCTGACGCTCGCGTCTGTCGCGCAGGCGAAGGACAAGGTCGTCGGCGTTTCGTGGTCCAATTTCCAGGAGGAACGCTGGAAGACCGACGAGGCCGCCATGAAGACGGCGATCGAGGCCGCCGGCGACAAGTACATCTCCGCCGATGCGCAGTCCAATCCCGGCAAGCAGCTTACCGACGTCGAAAGCCTGATCTCGCAGGGCGCCAATTCCCTGATCATCCTGGCGCAGGATGCTTCGGCCATCGGCCCGGCCGTGCAGAAGGCGCTGGACGAAGGCATTCCGGTCGTCGGCTATGACCGGTTGATCGAGAACAAGGACGTTTTCTATCTGACCTTCGACAACAAGGAAGTCGGCCGCATGCAGGCCCGCGAAGTGTTCAAGGTCAAGCCGGAAGGCAACTACGTCTTCATCAAGGGCTCCGGTGCCGATCCCAATGCCGACTTCCTGTTCTCGGGCTCGATGGAAGTGCTCAAGGAAGCCATTGACAGCGGCAAGATCAAGAATGTCGGCGAAGCCTACACGGATGGCTGGCTGCCCGCCAACGCCCAGAAGAACATGGAACAGTTCCTGACCGCCAACGACAACAAGGTCGACGCGGTGGTCGCGGCCAATGACGGCACTGCCGGTGGCGTCGTCGCGGCGCTGACGGCTCAAGGCTTGGCCGGCACCGTGCCGGTCTCGGGGCAGGACGGCGACCACGCCGCGCTGAACCGCATCGCCCTGGGCACGCAAACCGTGTCGGTGTGGAAGGACGCGCGCGAGCTCGGCAAGAATGCCGCCGAGATCGCCTCGCAACTGGCCGACGGCAAGAAGACGAGCGACATCGCCGGCGCCAAGGACTTCACGACGCCGGGCGGCAACACCGTCAAGTCGCTGTTCCTGACTCCGGTTGCCATCACCAAGGACAATCTCAACGTCGTCATCGACGCTGGCTGGATCAAGAAGGACGAAGTCTGCGCGGGTGTCGCTGCCGGCACCGTCGCGGCCTGTAACTGATCCGGACCACTTCGAAATATCTGAACGCCGCGGCCCAAAAGCCGCGGCGTTTTCTCAAAGAATTGTGTTTCCGCATCATGCGGATAGCTTCTAGGCTGGGCTCCGGCATGCGCGTCAGACGGCCAGCCGGTGGGAGGAAATCATGACCGACACGACGTCCAACCCGCAGGCCGATACGGCGCGCGCGTCGGAACTCGGCGCCGTCGCCCGGTTCCTGAAGGCGACCGAGATCGACACCCGGATGCTCGGCATGATCGGCGCGCTGCTGGTCATCTGGATTGGGCTGCATGTCATTTCCAGCCTGCGCCTCGGCGTCAACCCGCTCGATTTCGACAGCCGCACCTTTCTCACGCCGCGCAATCTGTGGAACCTGTCGGTGCAGACATCCGCGGTCGCCATCATGGCCTGCGGCATGGTGCTGGTCATCGTCATGCGCAACATCGACCTGTCGGTCGGTTCCGCCGAGGGCCTGATCGGCATGGTGATGGGATTTGCCCAGGTGCATTTCCTGGTGCGTTTTGTCGGGCTCGAACTCGGCAATCCGTGGATCTGGGTCCTGGCGCTGGTCATCGGCCTGGCGCTCGGCCTGTTGATCGGCGCCTTTCAAGGCTTCGTCATCGCCTATCTCGAAGTGCCCGCCTTTATCGTGACGCTGGGCGGCCTGCTGGTCTGGCGCGGTGCTGCCTGGTGGGTCACATCAGGCCAGACCGTGGCGCCGCTTAACGCCACCTTTCAGCTGATGGGCGGCGGGCCGGCGGGATCGATCGGCGCAACCTGGAGCTGGGTTGTCGGGATCGTCGCCTGCCTCGCCGTGGTGTTTGGGCTGTTCAACGGGCGGGTGCAGCGCAAGCGTTTCCGTTTTCCGCTACGTCCGATCTGGGCCGAGGCGCTGCTCGGTGTCGTCACCTGCGGCGCCATCATGGGTGCGGTCTGGCTCGCCAACTCCTACCCCTGGCCGATCGGCATCGTGAACAGATATGCGGCCGCCAACAACATCACCGTTCCCGAAGGCGGCCTGTTCATCGCCCACGGTATCGCCATACCGGTGCTGATGGCGGTCGCCGTCGGGCTGGTCATGACCTTCATCACCAACCGCACCCGTTTCGGCCGCTATGTCTTCGCCATCGGCGGCAATCCCGAGGCGGCCAATCTCGCCGGCATCAACACGCGCTGGATCACCATGAAGGTGTTCATGATCATGGGCGTGCTGGCCACGATTGCCGCGGCGATCTCCTCGGCCCGGCAGAATTCGGCCACCAACGTGCTTGGAACGCTCGACGAGCTGCTCGTCATTGCAGCCGCCGTGATCGGTGGCACATCGCTAGCCGGCGGGTCGGGAACGATCATCGGCGCCATGCTCGGCGCCCTGCTGATGCAGTCGCTGCAGTCCGGCATGGTGCTGCTTGGTGTCGACTCGCCGCTGCAGAGCATCGTCGTCGGCGCCGTACTGGTGATCGCCGTGTGGCTCGACACCGTCTATCGCAAGCGCGTCTAGGAGGGCATGCCATGACTGACAAGACTGCTCCTGCAGCCACCGCGCTGATCGACATGAGGAACATCTCGATCGCGTTTGGCGGCATCCGCGCCGTCGACGACGCCTCGATCGATCTTTTCCCCGGCGAGGTCGTGGCGCTGCTCGGCCATAATGGCGCCGGCAAGTCGACATTGATCAAGATCCTGTCCGGCGCCTACAAGCGCGATTCGGGCCAGATCTTCGTCAACGGCGAGGAGGCATCGATCTCCAACCCGCGCGACGCCAAGAAATACGGCATCGAGACGATCTACCAGACGCTGGCGTTGGCCGACAATGTCGACGCCGCCGCCAATCTGTTCCTCGGCCGCGAGTTGATGACCGCCTGGGGCACGCTCGACGACGTTGCCATGGAGGCCGAGGCGCGCAAGGTGATGGGTCGGCTCAATCCCCGGTTCCAGCGTTTCAAGGAGCCGGTGATCAAGCTGTCGGGCGGCCAGCGGCAATCGGTGGCGATCGCGCGTGCGATCCTGTTCAACGCCCGCATCCTGATCATGGACGAGCCGACGGCCGCACTTGGTCCGCAGGAAACGGCGCAGGTCGGCGAACTGGTCAAGCAGCTCAAGTCCGACGGCATCGGCATCTTCCTGATCAGCCACGACATCCACGATGTGTTCGAGCTTGCCGACCGGGTCTGCGTCATGAAGAACGGCCAGGTGGTCGGCACCGCCCGCACCACTGATGTCACCCAGGACGAGGTGCTGGGCATGATCATTCTGGGCAAATGCCCGCCAGGCGCCATTCCCGGACCGGGCGCGCTGAAGATCGCGGCCTGAGATCAAGCCAGATCGCGGTTGCCGGACACGTGATATGCCAGCCGTAGGGATGGCTTGGCCTTGGCATTGTGTTGGCAGGGCGACTTGCGCATAAAGGTCCGACATTGCTCAGGGACCGCACGATCCGTTGAAGAAGCTTTTCCCGATCATCGCCTTTATCGCCGTCGCGCTGATCAGCATGGTGATGGCAGGTTTTGCCTACTTCGCCACGCAGGAAGCCGCGCGCATCAAGTTCGAGGCGACTGCCGACGATGCGCTCAACCGGATCGAGAGCCGCATCGACCTGCATCTGTCGCTGCTGCGCTCGACGCAGGCCCTGTTCGACGCCCGCAATGGCGATATTTCTCGCAATGAGTTCAAGGCCTTCTTCACCGCGCTCGATGTCGACAAGAATTTCGCCGGCTTGCGCGGTATCGGCTTCCTCAGGCTGGCAAAGACGGGCGACGAGGCGACGGTCGAACGCGACATGCTGCACGATTATGGCGTCAGTCATCCAATCTACCCGGATACCACGCAACCCTGGCGCACCCCTATCGTGCTGTTCGAACCGCTGGATCCATCCAATCAAGCCGGCATCGGCTACGACATGTTCAGCGAACCGGTGCGGCGTGCGGCGATCGAAAAGGCGATGTCCGACGACCAGCAGCATGCCAGCGGGCTGGTGCAGCTAGGCCAGGACACGGGCGCCGCGCAGACGTTCACCGGCTTCTTCGTTTTCGTGCGGCTCAATGTCGAAACCGCTCCCGACGTCATCAATGCTTCGAGATCCTCGACATCAGGTTTTCTCTATGCGGCCTTTCGGGCTCGCGATCTGTTCCAGACCGCGCTCAGCCGGTCGCCGCTTTTGCCGGTCAACACCGAAATCTATGATGGCGATGGTGCCGTGAACGGCGACAATCTGTTGTTCCGGTCGGAGACGCCGCCGGCTTCCACTTTCGGGAACAGGCTGCTGGTCACGCGAAAGATCATCGTCGCCGGACAGCCATGGACTGTCCTGTTCCGGCCGACAAGCGCCTTCTCGCAGCCGTCGTCGCGCGCCATTCCGGTGATGCTGGGGCTGTTCGGCCTGCTGTTGGCGGGCGCAATCGCGCTTGTGGCGCGCTATCAGGAGCGGGCCTATGAGGCAGCGTCGCGATTGCACGAAACGACGGAAAAGAGCCTGATCGAAAAAGACCTGATGCTGCAGGAGATGAAGCATCGCATCAAGAATTCGATCACCAGGGTGCTGGCGATCGCGCGTCAGACGGCATCGCGGGCGACCGACGTCAACGAGTTTTCAGCGTCCTTCTCGGCCAGGCTGCAGGCGATGGCGGCCTCCCAGGACATGCTGACGCGCTCACGCTGGCAGAAGGCCGATCTTGGCGATCTCCTGCGCATCGAGCTGGGTCAGGTGTTCGGCAAGGAGCTGCCCGATGAGCTGTTGTCGGGACCACAGGTGCTGCTCGACGAAACCACGACGCAAGCGCTCGGCCTGACCTTCCACGAACTGGCGACGAATGCGCTGAAATACGGCGAGGCCGGCAATTCCGTTGGGGCGCTGAAGGTGGACTGGTCGCTCGAAGGCCGAGGGCGCGACAGGATGCTGGCTCTCAACTGGCGCGAAAACGGGCAGAAGAAACTTGAAGCGCCCGCCGAGACCGGATTCGGCACCAAGCTGATCGACCTCAACGTGACGCGCGAATTGCGCGGTACGATCAAACGGGATTACCAAGCCAATGGGCTGAACGTGGAAATCAAAATTCCACTCGCCAATTGAGCGCGACCGTTGCCGACAAGGGGGAAGCATCCAGACATCAAAAACCCGGAAGCCGGCGGACCGGCCTCCGGATCGACGTTTCGATTATCGCCGAATTAGTTGCAGCGAGCCGTGTAGATCCGGCCGCGATGATCGCGATATTGGCAATAGCCGTTGCGCAGGTTGCGCACCAGCAGGCCGGAACCGGCACCCACGGCCGCGCCGATCAGCGCGCCCTTACCGCCGCCGACCAAGCCGCCGACACCGGCGCCGATCAAGCCGCCGCCAACCACGTCCTTCTCAGTCGAGGTGCAGCCGCTGACCGCGACCACCGCAACCAGGGCAATAATCATCTTCCGCATAGAGTCACTCCTCACTTTGTGTCCTCACTTTAGTAAGCTCCAGCCGCCATTTAGCATGAAATGACGGCCTTTGCTGCTGCAATCTATTGTTGGTGAAGATAGTCTTTTTCTGGGCGTATCGTGTTCGATGCCATTACCAGGCTGGAAATTGCCAAAGACGCGTCAAGCGTACCATCGGCGCGCACATTCCAGACGATCTGATCATAGTCGTCCTCAAGCGCCGGATCGACCGCAAGGCATTTGGCGACGATGTGGTCAGCCTGCCCTTGCACGTCGCCCAAGACGAATGGGCGTTCGGCCACGCATTGCTCGGCCGTCGCGAAAACGCTTACGGGCACCTGGAGTTCACGGCAGTCGGCCATCGTGTTCGAGCAACCGATGACCAGCAACAATGCAGCGATATGTTCCATGGCGAGAAGTCCTCTCGCCATAGTAACGGTCTACATTCGCCAAAGTTCCTGGCTGGCTTGATCGGCCGGGGAAATAAGATGGCGCTACAGCCGATTCGGCCACCGGCCGAAACGACGTGGCCTAGTAGACCAGTTGGTGCAGGGCGACCGCCATGATCACCGCCACCAAGGCCAGCGCAACAAGGCGCAAAGCTCCGTTGGGAACAGGAGCCAGCGGTGGCGCGGAAGCCTCGGAGTCCTCAAACTCGCCCATGGAAATCCGGGCGGCCTGCTCCAGTCTGTTCATGTCGGCAACCGTCAAGGCATTCCTCCCACCATACTGCAAATCCTGCTGCGGAAATGTTCGGTGATGCAACAAGTTCCAGCGGTATCTGGGAAAAACAGCATCTGCTTTTATGGTGAACGGCGGGTTAAGGAAGGTCGCTCAATCCGTCTCGAAATTGCCGTGCGGAACGACAAGGCGGTATTCAAGGCGGCCAGCCGCGATTTCGAGCGTCGCCGTTCCGTTCAGTGACGCCGGCACGACCCGTTCGAGTGCGACGCTGCCGAAGCGCTTCTCGCTACGCCTGACATCACTGGCGCCGATTGCCTCCGCCCATGTCAGGGACAGGGAGGTTCCCGTGTCGTCGGCGGTCAGGTTGGCTGTAACATTGACGTACCCGCCGGGCCGCGACAGGGCGCCGTAGCTCACCGAATTGACGGCGAGTTCATGCATCGCAAGGCCGATATGCAAGGCAGCGTTGGGATTGAGATAGGGGTTTGCCCCCTGAAACCTCAGGCTGCGAACCGGATCGCCGCCATAGCGGCCAACCTGGCCCGACACGAGTTCGCGAAGTGCTGCACCCCGCCAGTTGGAAGAGGTCACGAGATCCTGGGACGAGGCCAGCGATTGCAGCCGGCCGCGAAAGCGTGTCAGGAAATCGCCGATGCTGTCGGAGTAGCGGCCGGTCTGGGTGGCTATGCTCTGGATGATCGCCAGCAGGTTTTTCGAGCGATGGCTCACCTCTCGCAACAGCGTCGTCAGGGTCTGCTCGCGGCGCTTCTGCTCCGTCGTCTCGACCATCGTGGTGACGACGCCTTGCACGGTGCCACCATCGCCGTGATCGGCATCGATCCACACTTCGAACCAGCGGCTGCCATCCTCGACGGGAACGCTGATCTCGAGACGTTGGGGGTTGCCGGATGCAATGACGTCGCGCTTGGCCGCGCCGATGCGGTCGGCCTGCGCCTCCGGCAGGATGCCGATGCTGTCGGCGGTGTCCGAAACCCAGGGCGCACGCATGTTGCGCGCCCATACGGTTTTCATCTCGCGATCCTGGTAGAGAACGGAAATGCCGGCATTGTGCAACGCGTGAAGAAGAGCACGGCCGAGCTGCATGCCGCTGTCGGCGGGATGGAGGGCGATGACTTCATCGCTTTGCACGGCGTCTTTCCTGTTTCCGGTCCTGGAACCCATCGGCCAATCTGTCCACCCAATTCAGGCTGAACGGCTCATCGTTGAATGGGTTCCAAACAGGTTTCCGGAAAACCCGCCGCCAAAAACGGTCCGCCGGACGGCGTCCTTTGAGGGACACCGCCCGGCGGTGGCTGGAAACCGTTTGAGGGGTGCGGCTTCCAGTGTTCGGCCGTCCGTCCTTACGAAGCCCGTTTGAACAGGCCCGCAAGAAGCGAAATGACCAGGAAGGCGAGGAAGATGAAAAACAATATCTGCGCTATGCCGGCGGAGGTACCGGCGATGCCGCCGAAACCAAGCGCGCCGGCGATGATGGCAACGACGAGAAATACGAGCGCCCAGTAAAGCATGATCCATCTCCTTCGAATGGTGCGATGAAAACGTGGGTGGTTGCGGTTTGTTCCCACCCTTTGCCGAAAAAGACCGTGCTTGCAAATCGTTCGAGCGGAACCGCAGGAATTCACCTCGCCGCCCGGGTGCATCAGGCGGCACGAAGTGACGAATTGATCATCTGGAGAGATTCGGGAGCGAGGCTATCGCCTTGGGTTCGTCAATTCCTCCACTCCCAATTCCCGACTATGCGGCGGCTTTCGCCTGCCGGTCAAAGAACAGTGCCTGGCTGATCAGCGCCTTGACCATGTCGGGATTGAACGGCTTGGTGACCAGGAAGGCCGGTTCCGGTCGTTCACCAGTCAACAGGCGCTCGGGGAAGGCGGTGATGAAGATGACCGGCACCGACGTCGATGACAGGATTTCGTTCACGGCCTCGATGCCGGAACTGCCGTCGGCAAGCTGGATGTCGGCCAGCACCATCTTCGGTCGCGTCTTGCCGAACATCATCACTGCCTCGGCATGGGTGCGCGCCGTTCCAACGACGCGGTGCCCGAGGCTCTCGACCATTTCTTCGATATCCATGGCGATCAGCGGTTCATCCTCGATGATCAGAACGTCGGTTGCCACCTGACGGGATATCTCGTTGCTCGCCTGGGCAAGCAACTCTGAAAACTCCTGATCACCGACGTCAAGGATCTCAGCCGCTTCCTCCTCGCTGAAGCCTTCGACCGCCACGAGCAGGAAGGCCTGACGGGGCCGCGGCGCGATCGCATTCAGATTGGCGGCGGTGCGCTGTTCCCACGCCGATTGCGCCTGTTCCTGTGGAACGCGGATGGCGACCGATGTGAAAAGCTTGGCGAAAACCTTGTACAGCGCGATGCGGTCGCTCGATGCTTCGGGAAATATCTCGATATCGGCGATGATGGCTTCAAGCATCGCAGCGACCAGCGCGTCACCACTCTCTTGCGACCCGGAAACAGCCCGCGAGAAGCGGCGCAGGAAGGGCAGATGTGGTGCGATGGTGGCGGATAAGCTCATGGTAAGACGTCTCCCTCAGAATGACGCGATTGCGTAGCAGGTCAAGCTGACTGCAAGCCGTGATAACGCGGATTTTTTGAAAAAGTTCCACCTCGACGGAACAAAAGCCGGGGAGTGGCGTTTGTGGTGGGGATGGGCAACCAGACGAGGGCGCCGCTTGCGTTGTGTTGAGTACGGTAAGAGCGGCTTGAGCGCTGGGAATACAAGGGCAAAATGAAGGATATGACGAAAGATATTCTGACTGGCGCCGAGAGCAGGCGCCGGAACGGTTCTGGTGACGCTCTTGGGCCGAACTCCGAAATCGGACGCAAACTCAAACAATATTACGACGCGCTGGTCTCCGACGATGTGCCGGATCGCTTTTCCCAGTTGCTTAGCCAACTGGAACAGGCTGAACCCGCACAGAAGAAGGACTGAGGCATGGCCGCGGTCTCACAAGGCTTCAAGACTGATCTGCTTGGGGCAATCCCAAGTCTGCGCGCGTTTGCCGTGTCGCTGACGCAAAATGCCGATAAAGCCGACGACCTCGTCCAGGAAACACTCGTCAAGGCTTGGGACAAGCATGAGAGCTTCCAGCCCGGCACCAATCTCAAGGCCTGGCTTTTCACCATCCTGCGCAACGAGTTCTATTCGCAAATGCGCAAGCGCGGGCGCGAAGTGCAGGACAGCGACGGTATCATGACGGCCAGGCTTGCCGTTCATCCGGCCCAGCACGGTCAACTCGACCTGAAGGACTTTCGCGGGGCGCTGGAGCAGTTGCCGGAGGACCAACGCGAAGCCATCATCCTCATCGGCGCATCTGGTTTCTCCTACGAGGAGGCCGCGGAGATCTGCGGCTGCGCGGTGGGGACGATCAAGAGCCGCGTCAGCCGAGCCCGTACCCGCTTGCAGGAGATCCTGAAAATATCAGGTGAGGACGAGTATGGTCCGGACGCGATTTCGGCCCAGGTAACGAGTTCGCCGGCGAGCTGACCGCGATCGCGTCTCAAGCGCGTCCGCAGGCCGCCGCGACCGCTTGCACCAGGTCTTCGCCTGAGTAGGGTTTGCCAACCAGCCTGACGCCCGGAAACGATGCCTTGATTTCATCGGCATCCGAATAGCCGGACGCAAACACGAAAGGTATGCCTGCCGCGCGCAGCCCGGAAGCGAAATCGATCGTCGAGGCGCCGCCCAGCATCAAGTCGACAATGGCTGCATCGAATCGCGTGGCGACTTCCCGGCCATCGACCTCGGTCAGGTCACGGGCGATCACCACCTCATCGGCGCCATGATCGCGGCAAAGTTGCTCGACATCCATGGCGATGAGAAATTCGTCCTCCAAAACGAGAATCCGCAATCCGTCAAGCAATGTGGGCACAGGCAAAGACTCCTTGAAACGCCGGAGTCATGATCGCTAATTGGCTTGCTGTCATTTAAAAAAGACATGTGGCCAGCGGGCGGAACCTCAATCCTTGCAACGCGTTGAAACGCGGCTCTCCAAGAGCGGCTTTCGAAGGGGGTCGAGCGGGCTTTCGAAGGGGGCGAAATGTCAGTCCAGAACAATAACGCTTTCTCCAGCCGCCAATATCCCTGCGAGAACTGCCCATTGCGGCCGTTGCCGGTTTTCCGCGACTTCGAAAAACAGGAGCTGGCCTTCATCAGCAAATTCAAGAAGGGCGAACTCGCGGTCGACAAGGGCGACACGGTGCTGGTGGAGGGAAGCCATAGCGCCCATCTCTACACCGTGCTCTCCGGCTGGGCGTTTCGCTACAAGCTGCTGCGGGATGGCCGTCGCCAGATCCTCAATTATCTCATGCCCGGCGATCTGATCGGCCTGCAAGGCAGTGTGATGGGCGAGATGCAGCATTCCGTCGAGGCACTCTCACCGATGCTGCTGTGTGTTTTCGAGCGCGAATATCTGCACGAGCTGTACCGCAATCATCCCGGGCTGGCCTACGACATCACTTGGATCGCATCGCGCGAGGAGCGGATGCTGGACGAGAATCTGCTCAGCCTCGGGCGCCGCAGTGCGATCGAGCGCGCCGCCTATCTCATCGCCTTCATCGGCAGCCGGGCCAAGGTCGTCGGACTGAATGGCAGCCAATCCGTCCAGATACCGATCACGCAGCAGCACATTGCCGATACGCTCGGCCTGTCGCTGGTTCACACCAACAAGACGATCCGCAAGCTGATGGATCGCAAGCTGATCGTCTGGCGCGACGGCGGCTGCGCGGTCTCCGACAATGAAGGGCTCAAGCGGCTCGCCGGCTGGGAAGGACTGGGCGAGGCGCGCCGGCCACTAATCTGAGGAAGCGTCTTTTTGCGAAGCCGGCGGATCGGGTGCGCGCCGATGCGTTTTCGGCTACTTTGTCCGCAGTGCCGGAACCATGAGGCGCGCAGCGCGTTTGAAACCGAGCAATCACAAGGAGTTAAGCCATGGCCACTGCCGCAGGAAAGACCGCAACCGACGCCCGTGCAAATGCGGACCTGGAAGCCGACATCAGGCAGTTGAAGGCCGACATCGACAAGCTCACCAAACAACTGGCCAAGACCGGCGAGCATGGCTATGGCACCGCGCGCCGTGCAGCGACAGAAGGGGTCGAGCAGTTGCGCGCGCAGGGCGAAGCAGCCTTTGACAGCTTGCGCAGCAATGCCAAGGACATCGAAGCGCAGATGATGGCAAGCGTGCGTGAAAAGCCGGTGACGTCACTGGCAATCGCCGCTGGCGTCGGCTTCCTTTTCGCGCTCATCGCGCGTCGCTAGTCGCGCTACAGATGGGAATGTTGGCAACCCTGATCTCGGGCCTCGCCTCGGGGGAAACCGTGGCGGCCGTTCATCGGGCGCGCACGGCGGCAATCGTCTATGTGATCGCCATGGCCGCTGCGCTTTGCGGTCTCGGCTTTCTGGTCGGGGCCGCCTATATCTGGACGGCGATGCGCTACGGCTCGCTTGCCGCCGCGCTCGGGTTTGGCGCCGGTTTCCTGGTGCTCGCCGGACTTATCCTGCTGATCTACCGGATATCCGCAGGTTCGCGCGCCCGGCGCCGGGCGCAGCGCCGCAATGCCGACATGAAGGCGATCGGCGTCACCGCCGCACTCGCCGTGCTGCCGAGCCTGCTCAAGGGAAAAGGCGGTCTCGGCGCCATTCTGGGGCCGGCCGTGGCGCTCGCGGCCTACGCCATCTACCGCGAGAATGTGAAATCCGACGATCCGGATGAGAGCGAGCGGACATAGAGCTGTTGGGAGATCACTTCGACAGCTCTTCCAGGGGCATCGATATTTCGGCAAACACGCCTTCCGGCCGGAATTCATGGGTCACTTCGCTGGAAATGACCTTGGCCAGGCTGCGGCGAATGAGGATAGAGCCGAAGCCTTGCCGATCCGGCGGAGCGACTTGCGGCCCGCCGCTTTCGCGCCAGGTCAGCACAAGACGCCGGGCATCCTTCCTGCCTTGCGTCCTCCAGCCGAGGTCGACCCTGCCTGACGGCACCGACAGCGAGCCATATTTCAGCGCGTTGCTGGCGAGTTCATGCAGGATCAGGCCAAGCCCGACGGCCTGGTCGGGCGACAGCAGCAGGTCGTCGCCGGAGATCGTCATGCGCGGCTGCTCGGCCGTTTCGAAAGGTCTGACCTCGATCTGGACGAGTTCACTGATGCCGATGCCACGCCACTCGCGGTCCGACAACAGATTGTGGGCGATGCCCAAGGCCTGAAGCCTGGCGCCGAAGGCCTCGAGGAACTGGCTTGGCTGGCGGGCATGGCGCACGGTCTGGGTTGCCAGCGCCTGGACGGTCGCCAGAGTGTTCTTGACGCGATGGTTGAGTTCACGCAGCAGCAGCCGTTGCCGTTCGTCGCCGAGCTTGCGCTCGGAGATGTCGTAATTGACGCCGAAGATCAATGTCGGCTTGCCGTCGCCGTCACGCTCGATGACACGGCCGCGCGTGGCGAGCCAGCGCGGCGGGTGAAAGCCCTTCACCCGGTATTCGCCGAAATAGTCGTCGCTGCCGGTCAAGGCGTCGCGAAAGCGGGTTTCGGTCTGGTAGACGTCGCGCGGATCGATGGCGGTGAGGATGTCGCGTGCGCGCAGCCGGTTGGAGCGCGGCAGGTTGAACAGCTCCGACATCAATGTGTCGCATTCGATGACATCGGTGCGGATATCCCATGCCCAGCTGGCGAGCGAGGCCGCATCGAGTGCGATGGCGCGTCGTTTTTCCTCGCGCGCAAGTGCGGCCTCGGCGATCGCGCCGCTGCGGGTTGCGTCCTTTAGGGTGAACAGGCTGGCGGCGAGGCCGGCGAGCGCCTTCAACTGGTCGAGCTCGGCTCGGGATGGAAAACCATGCGGCTCGCGGTCGAGCACGCACAGCGTGCCGATGCGGGCACCTGCCACGATCATCGGCGCGCCGGCATAGAAGCGGACATGGTGCTTTCCGGTGACCAGCGGGTTGGTCTTGAAACGGGGGTCCGCCGTTGCATCCACGACCACCATCGGCTCGTCGCCGGCGGCAATCGCATGGGCGCAGAAGGAGACGTTGGTCGCGGTTTCGGTCTCGTCCAGGCCGAAGCAGGATTTGAACCAATGCCGTTCAAGGTCGACGAGTGTGACCAGGGCCATCGGCACCTGCATCACCGCTGCGGCAAGGCTGCTGACGCGGTCGAAATCGGGGTCGGCCGCCGTATCCAGCATCTCCAATCCGTGCAGCACGGCCAGCCGGTCGACATCCATGACTGCTAGCGCAACTTCGGCCGGCAGATCGGGTGCTGTTTGCGTCTTGCCAATCACCCCAATTGCCTCGTCCCGGTCTTCGTCGCCGCATGCTTGCGCTGGTGCAAGGCCAGCACGCTTTTCCGGAACCATCCTAGCGAGGAACCGTTACCCGACCATGATTTGCCGGGCGCGCCAGTTGGTGCCGAATGAGACAGGGATCGAGCATGGCCAAGATCATTCCAGAAAACAAGGCGCGGCAGGGGCGATGGGGCTGGCATGGATTTCGGATCCTGATCGCCGCACTGCTTCTGGTGTTTGCTGCATGGGGCATTGCCGAGATCTATGGTGTGTTGATCAAGGCGCCTAACAGCGATGAACAGCATGTGCCCACACCGCCCAACACCACCGAGCAGGCTCCTGCCGGGTAAAGCCGGCCTGTCCGTTGCGTCGCACCTCATCAGGCGGCTCTCGACTGGGCCGCGCTCGCCGGAACCAATACATTCAGTGCGCCAGGCTGGATCTCGATTACCGTTTCACGGTCAAGCCTGACCAGTTCGCCGTCCATGACGGCGCGAAATTTGCGGCTGCCCGAATGGATTTTCAGCACCGTTCTGTTTGTCTGGTGGATTTCGACATGTTCGTTGTCGCGCCATTTGCCGCGCGCCATGTTGAAGAAGAACTTGACCAGTTCGGCGCGCTGCTTCGCCACCGTGACATAGACACCGAGCACGCCGCCCGCAGGATTGTCGGCATAAGGCAGATGGCCTTCGCCGAATAAGTTGTTGGTGATGCCGATGCCGGTGATGCGTGCCGCCATTTCGGCATCGCCGATGCTGAGCGTCACATTCATCGCAGGTGGATTGTTGATCGTTGCCCAAGCCGCCTTGGCCGAGGCGCGGATCTTTCCCAACCGCGAACCGAACTCCATCTTCTGGCGCAGTTGCACCATCTTCGCGTGCATGCCGATCGAGAACTGGTGCACGAAAGGTTGGCCATTGGCCGTCGCCACATCGACAGCAATGATTTCGCCGTCGGCGAAGGATTTCAGCGCCCCGTCGAGCGACTGCGGAATGCCCAACCCGCGTGCGAACAGGTTCATGGTGCCGGCTGGCAATATGGCAAGCGCCTTCTTCGTGCCCATCAGTCGGGCGGCCGCGGCGGAAATGGTCCCGTCGCCGCCAGCCGCCAGCACGATGTCGACCGAGCGACGCGAAGCGGCGTTGTCCAGCGTCTCCACCACATCCTTGCCGGCGACAATTTCGATGCTGAGCGAGTGGCCTGCCGTTTCCAACGTCTGATGCATCCTGTCGGAGAAAGCAGCGAGGTCGGTGGTGCGCAAAGTGCCGCCGTCCCGGTTCAGCACCGCTGCAAATCTCATGCCCCGCTCCACCAGGTCAGCCTAAAGGCGGCCGGGATATACCCAGCCAACGGCTGAAACGCGGCGTCGACAGAAAGGTTCCTCTTGCCACGGGGTGACTACCCCAGCGGCTCAATAATTTCCGTGGTTTCGTTCCCGGACCGCAGCGCTTTGTCGGAACAACTGACCCGGTCACGACGTTGTGAACCTGTAGATGCCGCGTTCCCCAAGGAAGACGCGGCGCATGAGATCAGGCACGAGGAGAGACTACCATGATCCGCAATCTTTTAGCCACGACGGCGCTCGCAACCTTTGTCGCGACCGGCGCCTATGCGCAGAACGCAACAAATACGGCGCCTGCCACGCCCGCCGTCCAGGAGCCCGCCGCCGCTCCTGTGCCACGCGCAGAGGGCAGCATCGTCACCAACATCATCGGTGAGTCCGTCTACAACGGCACCGGCGACGATGCCGAAAACATCGGCAAGGTCAGCGACGTCGTGTTCGACAAGGATGGGCAGGCGAAATCCGTTGTCATCGACGTCGGCGGTTTTCTGGGTGTCGGCGCCAAAAGCGTTGCTTTCGACTACGGCAAACTGCAGTGGGCCGAAAAGAATGGCGACCGCTGGTTGGTGGCCCAGACGACCAAGGACGAACTGACGGCGCAGGCAGAATTCGATAAAAAGCCTTACAGCCCGACCCCAGCACCTGCGGCATCGACCGACGCAACAGCGCCGGCAGCACCCGCGACGACGGACACAGCGCAAAAGCCTGTCGACATGAACGCCGCTTCGGCAGAACCAGTCAAGCGCGCCGACGGCAATCTCGCCACCAACATCATCGGGGAAAACGTCTACAACGGCACCGGCGATGACGCCCAGAACATCGGCGACGTCAACGACATTGTGCTGACCAAGGATGGCAAGGCGCAGTACTTGGTCATCGGCGTCGGCGGTTTCCTAGGCCTTGGCGCCAAGAACGTCACCTATGACTTCTCGAAGGCGCAGTGGGCCGAGAAGAATGGCGACCGCTGGCTGGTCGCCCAGACCACCAAGGAAGAATTGCAGGCGCAGCCGGATTTCAACCGCAAGGCCTATGACCCTGCGCCGGCAACGACGGCTTCGAATGCGCCGGCAGCAGTCGCGCCCGCCGCAGCCCCTGCCGTCGCTCCGTCCGACAAGACGGCACAGGCTCCGGCGCCCACGACCCCCGATGCCTCGGCTCCGGACCAGACAAAGACCGCAGCCATCGACAAGTCGACGCTGACCGAGATGCCGGTTGGTGAGATTCGCGCCGATGACCTCAAGGGCACGACTGTCTATGGCGCCAACGACGCCAAGGTCGGCGAGATCGGCGATGTCGTGCTTGCGCCCGACAAGAAGGCCGATGCGGTGATCGTCGATGTCGGTGGCTTCCTCGGCATTGGCGAGAAGGAAGTCGCGGTCGGCATGGATAATCTCAAATTCATGACCGACAAGGCGGGCAACAAATACCTGTACACGACCTTCACCAAGGAACAGCTCGAGGCACAAACCGCCTATGACAAGGGCAGCTATGCCGAGAAGCGCGATCAGCAGCGCATGATCGTCAGGTAGTTTCCACCCAGTCGGATACAGGCCCGCGCCGGCAACGATGCGGGCCTGTGTTCATGTGTGGCGTGGAGGCAGGCCAGCGGCATGGCCGACGAGGCCGTTCTCGGTCAATTCGGCCAGTGCCAGCGATTGGTCGAGATGTTCGGCTCGCCAGGCGAGCAGCCGTTCGGCGAATTCCAGACGCACGGCGAGATGGCTGGGGTCGGCCGCGAGATTGTCCAATTCGTCCGGGTCATTTTCCAGATCGAACAGCAGCGGCGGCAGGTTGCCGCCGAAATGCACATATTTGAAACGCTCCGTGCGGATAACGGCGAGATTGCATTGGCGTGAGGCGATGCCGAAATGGCGTTCGGCCTCGCCCGCGGCAACCGAGCGGAAATCGAACTCCCAATGCGCGGCATCGCGCCACGCCGCCGGGGCCTCTCCGCTCAGGAACGGCTTCAGCGACCTGCCGTCGAGATGCGGCGCGGGCTCTTCGCCGAGCAGGTCGAGAAACGTCGGCAAAATGTCGACCGCTTCGGTGAAGCTGTCTACCTTGCCGCCGGCCGCCTTGCCGTGGCGCGGATCGCGGATGATCAGCGGAATGTGGTAGCTGCCGTCGAAATAGCCGCCCTTGCCCAGCATGAAATGGTCGCCCATCATCTCGGCATGGTCCGAGGTCAGCACGATGATGGTGTCGTCCCACGCGCCGGCCGCCTTGACCGCTTGCCAGATGCGGCCGAGCTGGGCGTCGACCTCGGAAATCATGCCGTAATAGATCGCGCGGAGGACGCGAAAATCGTCTTCGCTCCAGTCGCGCACCTTGCCGCTGGCGTCGGGGCGAAATTTCATCTGTTTCTGCCGGCCGAGATCATAGGCTAGATAGGGATGGTTTTCCGCCTCCTCCTGCCAGCTTGCCGCGCGCCGGAAGGCCGGGCCGTCAGCCGGATCGTACATTGTGTTGTAGGGCTCCGGCACTATGAAGGGCGGGTGCGGGCTGATGAAGGAAACATGCGCGAACCACGGCGCGGCGTGCTCCTGTTCGCCAAGCCAACGCGCGAATTCGCCGGTCAGGAAGGCCGCCGGGGTTTGTTGCCCGGAGTAGACGGGCGGCGCGTTGCTGACGGTGGTCCCGACCGCGCCGTCGGCCACCGGGCGATGGATGTCGGGGGATCCGGCGCTGGCGTCGACACCTTGCAGCTCCAGCCAGGATAGCCATTGCTTCTGATGCTCGGGCAGCAACTGGCGCACCGTAAAGCCCGGCAGCACGCCTTCATAGCTTTGCAGCCGCGGATCGCCCGGCGCCAGCAGGCGCGGATCGAGCGACACATCGGTGTAGCCGAACAGCGTCGGATCATAGCCCAGGGCGCGAGCCGAAAGCGCAATGTTGCCGTGGCGAGCGTCGAGCGGCGTGCCATTGCGGCAGACGCGGTTGTTCATCTGGTAGAGGCCGGTGTAGAGGCCGGCGCGGGCGGGCGAGCAGGGCGCCGCGCCGCCATAATGCCGGTTGAACAGCACACCCTCCGCGGCCAAAGCGTCGGCATGCGGCGTCTGCACGACCGGATGACCGGCGGCGGACAGACAATCGCCGCGCCACTGGTCGCATGTGATCAGGAGAATGTTAGGCCGCCTGGCTTTTCCACTCACTCACGATACCTTTGTCCCGGGATGTCGAACGCCGTTTATGGAACCGAATTCTGGCCATGGCGCAAGTCTGACCTGCGAACCAATTGGTGAACGAACCTTGTTCCATCGTTCACTTTTATGACACAGTCCATTCTGTGTTTGCCGCCTTTGCGGAAACTGCCCTGATCCTCATATTGGCGTGGACAGCGGCGAGGGCCGCACATGTACCAAGGGAAGGAGCAAGCTCGACCAGATCAAGGGCCTGCATCACGTCACGTCGATGGCCAGGGATGCCCGCCAGAACAACGATTTCTTCACCAGGAAACTCGGTCAGCGCCGGTCAAGAAGACCGTCAATTTCGACGCGCCCGATGTTTATCACCTTTATTACGGTGACGAGGCCGGTACGCCGGGTTCGGTGATGACCTATTTCCCCTTCCCCGACATCGGCAAGGGCCGGCATGGGGTCGGGGAAGTCGGAACCACCGTCTACTCGGTGCCGGAAGGCACGCTTGGCTATTGGGAAAAACGCTTTGCCGATGAGGGCGTCACCGGCCTCTCGCGCGAAGAAACCTTCGGTGAGAAGCGCCTGGCTTTTGCCGGACCGGATGGTGACGGCTTCGCGCTGGTCGAGTGCAAGAGCGACAGCAGAGCACCCTGGGCGAAAGGCGGCGTTCCCACGGATGAGGCGATCCGAGGCTTTCATTCCGTGTCGCTCAGGCTGAAGGATGGCGGCGCCACGGAAGAGCTGCTGAAGTTCATGGGCTATGAGGAAGTCGACAAGTCCGGCAATCTCAGGCGGCTGGCGGTGAAGAACGGCAATGGCGCCGATGTCATCGACATCGAATCGCTGCCGAGCACTGCCTTCGCCGATCTCGGCGCCGGCTCCGTCCATCACGTCGCCTTCGCGGTCGAGAACCGCGCCAGGCAGCTGGAAGTACGCAAGGCGTTGATGGACACCGGCTATGGGGTGACGCCGGTGATCGACCGCGACTACTTCTGGGCGATCTATTTCCGCACACCGGGTGGCGTGCTGTTCGAAGTCGCCACCAGCGAGCCGGGTTTCGATCGCGACGAGGATACCGCTCATCTGGGCGAGGCGCTGAAGCTGCCGACGCAGCACCAGCACCTGCGGCCCTATCTCGAACAGCATCTGCAGAAGTTGGAAGGCTGAGGCCATGAGCAAGGACGCTTACATCCACAAGGTGCTGCCCGGTTCGCCGGGCGGTCCATTGCTGTTCGTCTTCCATGGCACGGGAGGCGATGAGAATCAGCTTCTGTCGCTGGGGCGCGATCTCGCGCCCCAGGCAACCATCGTCTCGCCGCGCGGTGATGTGTCGGAACAAGGTGCCGCGCGCTTCTTTCGCCGCGCCGCCGAGGGCATCTACGATATGGACGACCTGGCGCGGGCGACGACCAAGATGGCGGGCTTCGTCAAGGCCCATGTTGAAGCAGCGAAGCCATCGGCCGTGCTGGGTCTCGGCTATTCCAACGGCGCCAATGTCCTGGCCTCGGTGGTGTTCGCGGTTCCAGCGCTGTTCGACGCGTCGGTGCTGATGCATCCGCTGATCCCGTTCGAACCTGAGGTCAAGGGCAGCCTCGCCGGCCGCCATATCCTGGTGACCGCCGGCAAGCGCGATCCGATCTGTCCACCGAACCTGACCACGCGGCTCGAGGCCTATTTGCGTGCCGACGGCGCCGATGTCACAGTGGAATGGCACGATGGCGGGCACGAGGTGCGGCCAAACGAAATCGAGGCGGCACGGCGGTTCTTTGCCGATACTGCCCAAGGAGCATAGCAATGCCTGACCAACTGCCTGAGATCGAACTTGAGGATCGCGGTTCCAAGGGCCGCTATGTCCTGCGTGGACCCGATGGCGCCGAGGCCGAGATGACTTTCACCAAGATCGGTGAGCACCAGATCATCATCGACCACACCGAAGTGCCGGACGTCTTTCGCGGCCAGGGTGCCGGGCTTCGGCTCGTCACCCGCGCCGTCGAGGATGCGCGTGCGGCGGGCAAGAAGATCATCCCGCTCTGCCCGTTCGCCAACGCCCAGTTCCGCCGCCATCAGGAATGGGCCGACGTGCTGAAGCGGTAGGGATTCGTTGCTTGGAAACGGCGCGGCAAGCGGCTGCCATCCCACCGGGGCGGCTTTGGCATTTGCGCGGGTGGCGCATCCTGCCTAAGTAGATAGGATATATCTTAGCCGCGCCGACAAACGAACCGAATGATCCCCCAATGACCGAAACCGATCGCGTTCCCGTCTTCGACGGCCACAACGATACGTTGCTCAGACTCCATCAGTCGAAAGACACGGACGTCGAAAAACTGTTCATCGAGGGGAAATCGGGCGGCCATATCGACCTGCCACGCGCGAAAGCCGGCGGCTTCGCCGGGGGCATGTTCGCCATCTTTCCGCCGCCTGTCGAGAAATCCAGGCGCGGCGCCGTGCCCCTGGCGCCGGGCGCCGCAGAACCGCTGCCGCCCGAGGTTCCGCGCGATGAGGCGCTGACCTCGACCATCGCGATGGCCTCGATCCTGTTCAGGCTGGAACGGGCCGGAGCGCTCACCGTCTGCCGCAGCGCCGGCGATGTGCGCAATGCCATGGCGCAAGGGTCGATCGCCGCGGTGTTCCACATCGAAGGGGTCGAGGCGATCGATCCCGAGCTCACCATGCTCGACGTGCTGCATGAAGCCGGCCTGCGCTCGCTCGGCATCGTCTGGAGCCGTCCGAACGCCTTTGGCCACGGCGTGCCGTTCCGCTTCCCGTCTTCGCCCGACACCGGCCCTGGCCTGACCGATGCCGGCAAGGCGCTGGTCAAGGCCTGCAACCAGTTGAAGATCATGATCGACCTGTCGCATCTCAACGAGAAGGGCTTTCGCGATGTCGCCGCACTCAGCGATGCGCCGCTGGTGGCGACCCATTCCAACGTGCACGCGATCTGCGGCCATTCGCGTAACTTGACCGACTGGCAGCTCGGCGCGATCCGCGAAACCGGCGGCATGGTCGGGCTGAACTTCGCAACCGGCTTCCTGCGCGAGGACGGTCGCATGAATGCCGACACCAGCCTCGATATCATGGTGCGCCATATCGATTCGCTGCTGCAGGCGCTGGGTGAGGATGGCGTTGGTCTTGGCTCCGATTTCGACGGCGCCATGATCCCGGCCGTCATCGGCGATGTCGCCGGCCTGCCGAAGCTGATCGATGCATTGGCGGCACGCGGTTTCGGCCGCGCGCTGATCGAAAAAATCGCCTATCGCAACTGGCTCAATATGCTCGAGAAAACGATAGGTTAGAGACAGCCTGCGGCATATGTCGACAAGGACATAGTTCGTCGGTGGAAGCCGGATACGATTGGGTGGATAGCCGGCAATGCTGAAGACCTTCACGCATGAGGGCGGCGAATTCGAGCGAACCGATGTCGTCATCGTCGGTGCGGGTTTCACCGGCCTGTCGGCGGCGCTTGAGATGAAGAAGGCCGGCATCGATTTCATCCTGCTCGAAGCACGCGACCGTGTCGGCGGACGCGTCGAGTCCCGACTGAACGGACTTGGCGAACGCATCGATAGTGGCGGCCAGTTCCTGTGCGAGGACATGCCGGAATTGATGGCCATGGTCGAGGCGCGCGGCAAGACGCTGGTTGAAACCCATGTCGATGGCGACTTCATCACCCAGCCGACGATGTCCGCACAACGAGCAGAGCGGACCTATCATGCCGCGATGGCGATCCGCGAGCGCATGAACGGGATCGATCCGGACGATGCCTCGATTGCCGGACTGACCGTCGCCGACTGGCTTGCCTGCCAGCACGATTCCGCCGATGCAAGGATGGCTTTCCGTTCGATGATCGAAGGTCTCTGGTGCATGGCGCTGGACCAGATTCCTCTCTGGTATTTGATCGACAATGACCGGCGGGTCACCAACGAGGTGACGGAACTGCAATATTTCGTGCGCGAAACCATGCATTCGCTGGCCGACGATCTGGCCCGCGACCTTGGCGATCGGTTGCGGCTAAGCGAGCCGGTCACGCGCATCGAGCACAGTTCGCCAGGTGTTCTTGTCGTTTCGGCCGGGGATACCGTCGAGGCGCGCACGGTTCTGGTTGCCGTCCCGCCGGCGACGGTGACGGAGCTCGCCTTTGCCCCCGCTTTGCCGGCCGGACTGGGGCGGGCACTCGGCGCCTGGGAAAGCGGCGCGGCTATCAAGATCCTGGTGCGCTATGCCAAACCGTTTTGGCGGGCGCGGGATTTGAGCGGCATGGTGATGTGGCTCGAGCCGCCGGGGCTGTTTGCCTGCGACGCCGGCAAGGATGCGGAGCATGCGGCGCTCGTCGTGTTCGTCGGCGGCTCGCTCGCGCTGCGTTGGCGCGACCTCGGCGAGGCGGAACTGCGTGCGGAGGTGACCGGCCGGCTGGAGGCAGCCCTTGGTCCGGATGCCGGTGACGTCATCGATTTCAGTTTGCGTGACTGGACAGGAGATCGCTGGAGCGGCGGCGCGTACAGCGATCTTATTGTCGATGTTACAGCGACAGACGCCGAGCGAACGATCCTTGCCGGCGCACCGCCGGTGTATCTCGCCTCTTCAGAACTCTCGCCATCGTTTCCGGGGTATGTCGAGGGCGCCATCATTGCCGGGCGCATCGCCGCGCAAAAAATCATCGCCGAGCTTCAGGCTCCGGGCTGAGCCTGATCTTTTCGAAAAACTGTTTGGCAAGATCGGTCAAGTTGCGTCTCGAGCCCTGGCGCCGGCGAAGCCATACCCGATTTTGCCCGGCTTCGCCCGAAATGCTGTTTCGAATTCGTTACAGTGCCAATCCTTCGCCACCCCATCACCGTTACAGAGCGCGGATAAGTTCATTTCACCGCCAAAAGAAACTCAGCGAAGGGGAAGGTAATGCATGCGAAAATCCAGACGATCCGCGGCGAGAGCCGCCTTCAGGCTCCAGAGCGCAATGACCGCCGTCCGAAACTGGCGCTGCGCCAGCGGGCCAGCGACCACCCCATGGCGATGTTCATGGTGCTGGCTGCTTGCGCCTTCGTCGGCATGGCGTTCACGCCGACAATCGGGCCGGCCTTCGCTTCGTTGAATCCGCCGGCCAATCTCATCGACGGCGCGCAGACGACGACCAGGACCGCGCGTCTGCCGGTGCCGTTGACCGACTTCGCCTGCAAGGGCCAGGCCTGGGGTGCCGAGAGCATGGATTGCCTGCGCGCCATCGCCGAACAGTCCGGAACACACAAAAGCCGGGCGATCCGCATGATCGCCAATGCCGCGCCGTTGACCGGCACGCCGAATATTTTCTGATTTCCGTCGAAGCATGATCCCGAAAACCGTTCCCGTTTTGTGGACCATGCTCTGACCTCCCCGAGCGCCCTCCAGTGCGCTCCTTTTGGCTCCCGCCCCCGGGAGCCTCTTTTTTTATCCTTTCAAGGCCGCCTGTTCGGCGATGGCGGAGAGCACGCTGCGCACATCCAGCGTGCTGAACGGCTTTTCCAGAATCTGCGGTCGCTGGTGCGCCGGCAAGGCTTCGATTTCGGCTTTGGCACCGATCAGGTCTCCGGTGACCAGCACGAAACGCCGCGCCAAATCGGGCTTTTCGGCGAGCAGCTCACGATAGATCGATATGCCGCTGACGCCGGGCATGCGCAGGTCCGAAAAAACGATGTCCGGCGGCATGTGGCCGCTCAAGGTGGCGGCGCCCGATTCCCAGACGGGCACGATCCGCGACTTGATGCCCATCAGTTCGAGGATGTCCGAGAGCGAGCCGGCGACATCCGGCTCGTCGTCGATGATCAAGGCATGGCGCAGGCCGCTCGATCGCGGCTGGTTGTCGCCGGCGGTGGCGAGGCCGGCCACGATGGCCGGCAGCTGGACGACGAAACGCGCGCCTCTCGGGAGCACTTCCTCGAACCAGACATTGCCATTGTGCCGCTCGATGATCGATTTCGAGATCGACAGGCCGATGCCGGTGCCGACGCCGACC
>NZ_RZQE01000280.1:0-7938 GCF_004022955.1 Mesorhizobium sp. M7A.F.Ca.US.002.01.1.1
GTGTGGAAATTGTCCAGCGCGACAACGTCGTATCCGTCCCGCAAAAGACGTTCGCACAGATGCGAACCTAAGAATCCCGCTCCTCCGGCGACAAGGGCGCGTCGTCGGCTTTGGCTGGCGTCCTTTTGGCTGCCGGATTCCAGTTTCAGAACCTTGACAAGCTTAGTCATGCTTTCCTCATACGCACCGAACACGCTACCGCCGGGCCGGGACAAAGCATCGCCCGGCCACGTTCCTGAGAACGTGGCAAACCTCCGCATCTGCGGAACCGCCATCACTGATGTGCGTCAATTGTTCTTTGGCTTTCGCGAAGCTGGTGCGACTACACAACCTCCGTGCTGCCGCTCAGCATTCTCCGCGCCCCGAAATCGCGATCACACGCCCGGTGTCACCATCGATTGCTCGCCCAAATTGCACATCCCAACGCATCGAAAATATACCTGTGGAAATTATAGTCAACTAAATTAGCAATTTCTTAACCAAATGCGCTCGCGAATGGTTAATCATGAAAGCGGCTACGGCCTCTCGGATCGAAGCATGGCGCACAAGGCAAATCCTGTTTACGAATCAGCATATTGGCTCGATCGACGTCAACATGTTGCCGGACGCGGCAAGCTGTCCCTTGAGGTAGAATCAAAACCTGACAGCAAGAACGGCCAAGAATGAGCCGACAGCAATATTCAGCGCGGCGCGCGAAATACACGGCTTAATTTTTGAGCGCATAGGTAGAACGTTATCGGCATTGTTGCGCAGCCACGCCGCCAATCTGGTTGCGCTCGCACCCCGCACGGTCCACCTCCAGGGTGGCTGCCGCAACTGGCCATCGCCTTTTGGCCGTCGGGGCGCTATTGGCAAGGTTACGATACGCCATGGTGATGTGAATGCGCTTTCTGTTTGTCCTGATCCTGCTTGTCGGCGCCGGCGTCGGTGTCATCTATCCCTGGGCGATGAGCAATTTCTCCGGGCACGAGATCGGCACCTGGCGGGTCTATGAGCAAGGCCGTTTCAAGCCGCTGACGGTGCCGCTCTCCGGCCGCGATGCGCCGGTGCGGGTGCTGGTCGACCTGACCGCAAGAGCCGAGCGCATCGTCTCGCAGCAGCGCACCGTGCTGACGCTGACCGCCGCCAGCAATGGCCGCACGGTGCTCGCCTCGACGCTGCAGTTCAACCATTCCGACAATCCTCGCCAGGCCAGCCCGCAACTGCCCGACAAGATCTTTCGCGACGAGGCCGGCGTCATCGCGACCGTCAGCCCGGGTCCCTACGTCTTCACCGTCGGACCGGGTGATGCCGACGACATACCGATGCGGGCTGTCGATCTCATCCTGCGCTCCGGCGCAGGCGAGATCGACAGCCGTGCACGGCCGGTCGGCTTCGCGCTGATGGCGATCGGCCTGATCGGATTTTTGCTGACCTTGCGCACTCGAGGCGGTCGGCCGGAAAATCCGAACTCTCAGCCGCCACCGCCGCGCTGGGGCAGGGGCTGATGCATGTCGCCCAAAAGTGTGCAGCGGTTTTGGGACAACGACATGCATAACGGCACAAGACGATGAACTACCGCCACGCTTACCATGCCGGGAATTTCGCCGACGTCGTCAAGCATGTCGTGCTGACGCGCTTGCTCGAGTATCTGAAGCAGAAGGACAAGGCGTTTCGGGTCGTCGACACCCATGCCGGCATTGGCCGCTACGATCTGTCGTCGGCCGAAGCGCAGAAGACGGGTGAGTGGCAAGGCGGCATCGGCAGGCTGATCGATGCCCCGTTTGCCGCGCCGGTGGCAGCACTGCTCGCGCCTTATCTGGAGACAATACGGTCGCTCAACCCTGAGGGTGGCATCCAGAAATACCCGGGCTCCCCGTTGATTGCGCGCCATCTCATGCGCAAGCAGGACAGGCTGACCGCGATCGAGCTGCACCCCAAGGATGCCGCGAGGCTGAGGACGTTCTTTGCCGGCGATTTCCAGGCCCGGATCATCGAACTCGATGGTTGGCTCGCGCTCGGCGCCCATCTGCCGCCGAAGGAGAAGCGCGGCCTTGTTCTCATCGATCCGCCATTCGAGGAAGCGGGTGAGTTCGATCGCCTCGTCGACGGGCTCATAAGGGCGCACAAGCGCTGGCCAGGCGGCATCTACGCGCTCTGGTATCCGATCAAGGACCGCAAGGCGATCATCGCTTTCCGCAAGGCGCTGAAGCAATCGGGCATCCCGAAGCTGCTCGACATCGAATTCGAGATCAGGCCGGCCTCTTTGGAACCCAGCCTCGACGGCAGCGGTCTGCTGGTGGTCAATCCGCCGTTCACGCTGGAGGGCGAGCTGCGGACGCTGCTGCCGGCCCTGCACAGGCTGCTTGCGGTGGGGCGGCCGGCGCACTGGTCGTTGGAATGGCTGGCCGGCGAGCAGGCTTGAGGCGGGCTCATTGACGACCCGGGACCCGCGCTCTTTTGGATCCGGGCATGAACGTGCCAGAGCCATTCCGGTGCCGTGTAAATTCGGCTTTGGTCGAAAAGCAGTTTCAAACTGGGAAACCATTGTCAACGCAACCGCTTGACCGCCGCCGAGCGAATCCGCACAGTGCGCACAATCGACCTTGAGAGGCTGCCATGACTCGCTTCGCCAAATCCGCTCTTGCCGCCCTGATTTCGCTCTGCACCCCGCTTGCCGCGCCTCTCGGTATCACCCAGACCGTGCAGGCCGCCGATCTTACGGTCTATTCCGATGAAGACAGCGGGGTCTGCGGTCAGCCTTGGGTACTGAACAAGATCACCAGCCGCTTTTCCTATCAGGTGCATCACGTGCCGCATCTGCCGGATGTAGAGATCACTGATTTCCGGCGCATTCACCAGCATCGCTATCTGGCGGCCGACGATACCTGGCCGATCGGTCGCCGTTATTGCGGGGCCACCGTCAGCCTGTCCGACGGCCGCGATCGCACCATCTGGTACCTGATCGAGGAAGGCCAGGGCTTTGCCTCGATCGGCGACAATGTCGAATTCTGCGTCTCGGGCTTCGACCGCTGGATGGTCTACAACGGCCGCTGCCGCATTCTGCGCTAAACCCGGTTTCCCCTTCCAATCTCTTTCGCGCCTGTGGCTTGATCGGCTGCAGGCGTTTTTCGTGCTGCGTTGACAGCTGGCGCGATCCGTCGCATAGATATGAGGCAGACCTGTCTCACCACCTTGGTATGCGCCATGACACCATCGCCCGTTTCCGATAAGCGCCAGCACGTCCTTGAAACGGCCTACGTGCTGTTCAAGCGCGCCGGTTTTCATGCGACGGGTATCGACCGGATCATCGCCGAAGCCGATGTGGCCAAGATGACGATGTATCGCCACTTCCCCAGCAAGGACGAATTGATCGTCGAGGTGCTCGACTATCGCGCTATGCGTTTCGACCGCCAGCTCGACCGGCTCGCCCAGGAGGGCATTCCGCCGGAACAGAAAATCGGAAGGATCTTTGACTGGCATGCACGCTGGTTCCGCAGCGCCGATTTCCATGGCTGTCTGTTCGCACATGCATTGGCCGAGTTCGGCGATCCCGGGCATCCGGTTTTCAAGGCCGTTGTCAGGCAGAAGAACGGCCTCAAGCGGCGCATGCGGTCTATCCTCGAAGAGATGATGCCGCGCGGCCGCGCCGAAAGCGTGGCGGCGACACTGCTTATGCTGATCGAAGGTGCGACCTTGCTGGCGCAGATGGGGCCGGCCGACGCCGCCATTCGCGACGCCCGCAAGGCGGCCATGGGCATCGTCGCTGCTTCGCGTAAGTCCCAATGAGCCCGCTGGTCATCGGGCTCGCATTGTTTGCGGCGATCCTGCACGCAACCTGGAACGCGTTCCTGCGCACGGGGGCCGACAGGTTGTGGACCGTCACCGTCATGAGCTTTTCCAGTACGGCGCTCGCCATCCCCTTAGCCTTCTTCCACGCCCTTCCGGCCGCGCCGGCCTGGTCCTACATTGTGCTCTCGGCCTGCCTGCAGGTTGGCTACAGTTTGTTTCTGGTGGCCGCCTACAGATATGGCGAGCTGGGACAGGTCTATCCGATCGTTCGCGGCAGCGTGCCGCTGCTCGTCACGCTCGGCGGGTTCTTCCTGGCCAACCAGCAGCTCACTCTGCCGCAGACCATCGGTGTCGCGCTGGTCGCGGGCGGCATCATGGGCCTTTCTCTCGGAAGGGGCAGGGCCGCCACGACATCGATACTCTATGCGCTGGCAACGGGAGCGATCATCGCCGCCTATGCGACGGTCGATGCGCTCGGCGTTCGGGCGGCGGGAAACGCCGGCGCCTATACCGCATGGGTGCTGCTGATCTACGGCGCGTTGCTGCCGGCGGCCTTCGTCGCCTGCCGTGGCCGGCTCACAGTCGACCTGGGTGCGCCGGAAACCTGGAAGGCGCTGGGCGGCGGCCTGTTTGCACTTCTGGCCTACGGTGTCGTGGTCGCGGCCTTCGCGCTCGGACCGGCCGGTCCGATCACCGCGATCCGCGAAACCAGCGTCGTCTTCGCGGCCTTCATCGGACGCCTGTTCCTCGGCGAGGTGCTGACGCCGCGGCGGGTCGGCGCCTGCGCCATCGTCGCGCTCGGCGCCATCTGCCTCGGCTATCAGCCGTGACGGAAATGCGCATCGCGCAGTTTCTCGATTTTCCTGATGGCGCCGACAGGTAAACCGGCTAGTCTGGACTCCCGAGAGCGGCATTACCCTCGGGAGTTTTCATGGATCTCGCGACCTCGCTTGCCTTTGCGGCCGCCTTCTTCGTGTTCGCTGCCAGCCCGGGTCCGGACAACATGACGATCATCGCGCGCACAATCTCCAATGGCGCCGCGTCGGGCATCGCCTACGGTGCCGGCACCGTGGTCGGCATCCTCATCTTCCTGATCCTCGCCGCCTTCGGCCTGTCGATCGTCGCCGCCAAGATGGCGATCGTCATGACGGTGCTTCGCTATGGTGGAGCGGCCTATCTGGTCTGGACGGGCATCAGGCTGTGGATGGCGGCGCCCGTCATTCCCGAACTGCAGCCCATCTCAGGACGGCGAGGGCTGTTGATGATTTTTGCCACCGGCATCGCGCTCAATCTTGGCAATCCGAAAATGCCGTTGTTCTACATTGCGCTGTTGCCTAGCGTCGTCGGCGCATCGCTCGACGCAGGTCATCTCGGTGTGCTGATGATGGTGATCGTGGCCGTCGAGGTCGTGGTGATCGGCGGTCATGTCGTCCTCGCCGGTCGCGCCCGCAGCCTGTTGCGCACACCAAGGATCGTACGCCGGGTGAACCGCGCGGCGGGCGGTGTGATGATCGGCGCCGGCGTTGCCGTTGTTGCCGCGCGCTGAGCGGATTGCCCAGTCATCACGCTATTTCCTGCGCGCCGCCGCCTCGGCCTGATCGAGGATCTTGCGCAGGAATGCGGCATGGCCGCGGAACGCGCGCCGTCCGCTCGTCGTCGCCCTGACGCGCGTCTGCGGCCGGCGGCCGACGAACAGCTTTTCGATGTCGACATAACCAGCCCTGGCCAGCGTATCGAGATGCGCACCGAGATTGCCGTCGGTGACGTCCACGATGGCTTTCAGCCCGGTGAAATCCAGCGTTTGCCGCCTTTCCAGCATGCTCAGCGCCGCCATGATCCTGAGCCGAGTGCTCTGGTGGATGATTTCGTCGGCACTCATCGATTGGCTCCGGCGCAGCCAAGCCGGAGGCCGCCGACAACCATGCTGCCGCCGTGGCGGACCGTCTTGGCAATCTCGAACGGCGACAGCGCCGCTTGCTCCTGTGCGATCGACATTGAAATGCTCCAGCATGCTGTACAGAATACTCTGCCATGTAGAGTTATCTGTCAATTCACGAGCAGGCCGATCTGCGTTCGTGCTTGACAAGACGATGCACCGATCGGCTGTCGCATTGCAGTATAGATCGTCCGCCTGCACGAGATGATCGCACCGATGAGGCAGCGGTCATGATATCGGCGACCGACGATCGACACGCAAAGCTGCTCGCTGATCTTCGGAGCTTCACGAGAGGAGCGCTTCCGCGGACTGTGGAGAATGTCGGCGACACATTCTAGCCAATGGTCGAAGATCAGAAGTGAATTTCTGCGACGATCAGCACGACCATGTGCCGATCGTAACCGAAATTTAAGCTGCGAAAAATCAGTCTATTGCTTCGCTGGCTAGCAAGCCGCGAGTCAGATATGCATGAGCGCGCCGGGTCATTACGGCCGTCGGCACAAAGGAAGGGGCATCGCATGGCTAAGCAGTCATCCAAAGCGCCGGCGTCCAAGGCACCGGCAAAGAAAGCACCCGCAAAAGCAGCGACGGCAAAGGTCGCAGCTGCAGTGAAGAAAGCAGCACCTGCTGCCAAGCCGAAGGCCGCGGCGGCCAAGGCAAAAGCAGCACCGGCCAAGAAGCCGGCAGCGAAAGCTGCGGCGAAACCGGCAGTGAAGAAGGCGGCACCGGCCAAGAAGCCTGCAGCGAAAGCTGCGGCGAAACCCGCAGCGAAGAAGGCAGCAGCACCTGCCAAGAAACCGGCTGCCAAGGCTGCACCAGCCAAGAAGCCGGCTGCCAAGGCTGCTCCGGCAAAGAAGGCTGCGGCAGCGAAATCTTCAGCGCCGGTGAAGAAAGCGGCACCTGCGGCCAAGCCGAAGGCAGCGCCCGCGAAGGCCGGCAAGAAGTAGTCGCGCTTCCCTCGCCGGGGGCGGTGCCGAAACAGTCAAGGGCGGGTGCCTCACAGGGCGCCCCGCTCGTTGTTTAGGCAGTCGGAAGGCGAGAACAGAGGCGGACGGAGGATATCTTTTCGCAGCTCCCAGGACTTCGCCATAGGGCGGAGTCCGGTGGGGCTTTTTTCGTGTCATTCATGCGGGTGATGAAACATCGGCGCGAGGCTCGTCGGTCTTGCCAGTCGGCTGGCGGCTTCGCGCGATCCCGGCAACCATGGTGATGAAGCACCGTCTTCATGGAGCGCTCGCTAAACGGCCCTGGCCGCTGCGTCGCTCGCTGGCGGCTGGGTTTTCCGCTTCTGGCCATTGCCCGATCGCGCCCGATCGGTCAACACTGCCGGCCTGCAAAACAGGAAACGGATCATGCCCAGACTGCTCTATGCGTCGTCTTCTCCCTACAGTTCCAAGGTACGAATGGCGGCAGCCTATGCCGGCATCGCTGTCGATCTGGTGCCGATCAAGACCGAGGAGAAGCCGGCCGACTTGATGATCGCCAACCCGCTCGGCAAGATTCCGGTTCTGGTGCTCGACGACGGTCGCTCCATCCATGACAGTCGCGCCATCACCCAGCATCTCAACCGTTTGTCGAAGAGCGCGCTTTTTCCACGCAATCCCGACAAGCGGCTCGAGGCAGAAGTGCTGGAGGCATTGGCCGACGGCATTTGCGACTGTGCGCTGTCGATGGTCTATGAACGGCGCACGCGGCCTGAGGAGATGGTCTATCAGCCCTGGCTCGATCGCCAGTGGGCGAAGATCACGGCGGCACTCGACCTGCTCAACGCCAACCCGCCGAAGCTGCCGAAAAAGATCACCGCCGGCCAGATGGCGCTGCGCGCCTGCCTTGGCTATCTCGCGCTGCGCTTTGCCGGGAAATGGGAGAAGGGTCGCGCCCGGCTGACGCGGTGGGCGGCACGCTTCGACGAGAAGTTTCCAGAACTGAAGCCCTGCATTCCCGGTTGACCGCCCATTACCCGAATAGATTTACCCGGAAATCACGCGAGCATAAAAAAAGCCGGGCGCGAGGCCCGGCTTTTTCGTGTCGTGGCTTGAACGACTTAGAACTTCATACCGACGCCGAAGGTGACGCGGTTGTCGGTGGCCTTGACCTTGCCGATGCCATCGAAGCTCTTGCTGCCGAAGTCGGTGTAACGATACTCGACGCGACCGAAGACATTGTCGGTCAGCTTGATGTCGGTGCCGAGACCAGCGGTCCAGACGAGCAACGTGGCGCGGTCCGAACCG